>CAMDOY010000200.1 GCA_945903655.1 Rhizobium sp. Q54
GCATTCGCAGCGTCGCGCGCCGGGCCATCGGCGCCGAGTTCGAGGGCACAACCATCCCCGAACTCTATCTTACGCTATCAACAACCTATGATTTTACCGAAGCGATGCCGGACCTTTCCAACATCGCCTATCTCTCAGATCCCAAGGAATGGTTCGTGCTGATCCGCACCGCCGGCCTCTGGCGCGCCCTTTTTCCGGTGAGCTCATCCCTGTCGGACGAGCAGGTGACATCGCAGGAGCTTGCAGAAAAGCTGCTGCAGGGCGCAGCCAAGCGCGCTGCGCCCTATGAGGTCATCCACCGCACCGCCTATCGCGTGCATGAGCGTATTGCGACCCATTATGTGCGCGGGCGCATCGCCATCGCGGGGGACGCGGCGCATGTCAACAACCCCCTTGGCGGCATGGGACTGAATGGCGGCATACACGACGCCTATAATCTGGCCTCGACGCTCCTCGAGATTTTCAACGGCGCACCCCTGGATCTGCTGGGACGATATGAGCGGCAACGGCGCAAGGTCGCGCTGGATGTCGTGCAGCAGACAACCCTTCGCAACCGCGCCATTCTCAATACAAGCAGCCCCGAGGCGCGCGCTGCTTACTACGCCGATCTGCGCGGCACGGTGGCGGATCCCGTCAAGCACAAGGATTATCTGATGCGCACATCGATGATCTCATCCCTGCGGGATGTGGCCGCGATCAGTTAAACCGATCCCTTGACGACCGACTGCTAGAATTCTTCCAGCAACCGCCCAAGGCCCTCGATCTTGTCAGGGATGCCGTTGGCGCGCAGCGCGTGCCAATAGGTTGCGGTATTGATGGCGATCACGGGCTTGCCCAGCCACATCTCGGCCGCCGCAGCCAGACGCACCATGGACAGATTGGTGCCGACCTGCACGATGGCGTCCACATCGTCCCCATCCAGCTTGCGCAGGGCATCGCGCAGGGTCGCTGTGGTCTGCTCGGCGATATTGGTCCAGGAGCGGCATTGCAGGGGAATGTCACGCACCACGGTAAAGCCCATATCGCCGAAATACCGCGCCACCTCCGTATTCATCACCGGCCAGTACGGCGACAGGACGGCGATGCGCTTGACGCCGCCATAAACGGTGAGCGCCTCGGCGCAGGCCTTGCTGCCCATGCTGAGCTTCACGCCGGAGAAGCTTTCGACCTTTTGCTGAAAGGACTCGGCGCCTTTCGCTCCATCAAAAAAGGTGACCGCCGACATGCCCATGACCAGATAATCAGGCTTGGCGGTCATGACGCTTTTGACGGCGTCCAGCACATTATCCGCGATGGTTTCGGCGCCGGCGCGGAAGCTTTCGTTGCTGACGGCCTGGGCGTCAGGGGTCCAGATGCGGCTGTAATGGTTCGTCACGCCGACCGGGCGCATGGCGTCGAAGTCGGGCTGCACGATGGTGTTGGTGGAAGGACCGAGAACGCCGAATTTCTTGCGCCACCCCAAAACGTCCCGCATGTCGATCTCCTTAGGTCTTCAGCGCCCCTGTCGCGGCCATGATCTCAGCGGAGGTCATGAGGTCGGCGTATTTTTGTCCCATGTCAAAGAGGTTGGCTTCATGCGGACCAATGGCCCGGTCGCCCACCCCATCCGTCACCACGATGGTCCGAAGGTTGTGCGCGACCGCGTCCACAACAGTGGCGCGCACGCAGCCAGAGGTGGTGCAACCCGTGACGAAGAGCGTATCGACACGGTTCCAGATCAGCCAGGATGAAAATTCCGTACCGAAAAACGCCGAGGCCTGCCGCTTGCGGATGACCAACTCGCCGGGGTTTGGCCGCAAGTCGTCGACGATCTGACTGAGCGGGCTCGTTTCGGTCAGCTTGAGCAGTCCGGGCGCCTTGCGCGTAAAAGCGCCAGCGTCCGATCCATCATCGGCATAGACGACGCGGGTGTGAGCGATGGGCCAGTGATTCTTGCGGGCGAAAGCCAGGAGATCAACCGTTTTGGCGATGGCGTCATTGATGTTGCCGCCGCCGAAATGGGCCGGATCTGTAAAGCCCAAGACGAAATCCACCATGACCAACGCGGGCGCATGGCCAATGCCGATCTTCTGCGCAAAACCCTGCCGGGCGTAGATGTCGAGTTCGCTCATCGCTGGGGTCCATCCTAAAGCAGCGCTTCGGGAAGTGTGACATAGAACATCTATCCGGACAAATGGTCCATGGCGCGCCCCAAGGGGCGAAAATCCCATCTGCGCCGGGCGTCAGGCAGGCCGGGACCGCCCATCACTTCAAGGGATCGACGAAGAGCTCCTCCACCGCCATGCGGCGCGGCGAGAGCCCTTGCTTGAAGGCGGTGTCTTCCAGAGCCCGAATGGTCGGCATATTCGCAGCCATGCCAAACGGAAGGGGATCATCCCCCACAATACCCGCCAGGGCGCGGTAGCGCTGATCCAGAGCCGTATTCGCCTCACCGCTCTTCAATCGCTTCAGCCAAAGCTGCTTCGCCGCCTCGAAGGCGTCATAAAGCGAACGCGCGACCCAGGGATGCGCCGCCAGCA
The DNA here is from genome assembly GCA_945903655.1 of Rhizobium sp. Q54. Classification (GTDB taxonomy): domain Bacteria; phylum Pseudomonadota; class Alphaproteobacteria; order Rhizobiales; family Beijerinckiaceae; genus Terripilifer. The sequence goes on from CAMDOY010000200.1 coordinate 2,520, forward strand.
CGCTATCCCTGACGACGATGGTGCCATGCATGGGGTAAATGCCCGTGCGCCTGAACCACTCCGCCTCCAGCTCCGGCGCATTGGGGAAGAGATCGGGATAGCCCTGCGACTCCACCTGCGACCACCCGCCCGTCGGCGCGCCCGCGCGACCGATGCCTGCATTGCCATCAAAACCCGCCGCCAATTCGCCGCGCTGGATCATATCGACCAGAGACTGACCATCGGGCGCGTGGATGACATTGGAGGGCAAGGGCATTTGCGTCACATGCTCTTCGTCATCCACCACCCAGGTGACCTTGCTGGAATCCAGACCAAATTCGTCCATCAGGATTCCGCGGGTCCAAACGCCGGTGGTGACGGAATAGGCGCGCACCCCCACCTTCTTGCCTTCGAGATCGCGGGGATGGCTGATGCCGGAGTCCGGACGCACCAGCAATCCGCCATGATGAAACTTCCGAAACACGAAGATCGGCAAGGCGACGAAGGGCGCTCCATAGGCGCGCGCGATGATATAGGTCGTGGGCGCCAGCTCGCACACATCGAACTCGACCTGACGCACCATTCGGCGGAAGGCGGCGATCTGCGGCGTGACGCGAACAAACTCCGCATCGACGCCCTCGATCTCGATGGAGCCATCGAGCAGGGCCGCCGTATGCGGATAATCCGCGATGGCGAGGGTGAGATGAACTTTCTTGACCAAGACGCGTCACCTTTTTGGATGCGATGGAAAACCGTCAGCCCTGGCGGTCATCGCCATTCATGGATCATAGCCGCTCACCGACCACGGCTTGACAGATCAGGCGGCCTGGGGAGGCCAAGATTTTCTCGCAAGGTCTTTCCTTCATATTCCCTGCGGAACAAGCCACGACGCTGCAGCTCGGGCACAAGTTTATCGACAAGGATGTTGATCCCGCCAGGCGTATCGCTGGGAAGGATGTTGAAGCCATCAGCCGCGCCATTGACGAACCAGGACTCCAGCTCGTCGGCCACTTGCTTCACCGAGCCCACGAGAGTCCAATGGTGCTTGGCGGCTGCGGCTCGCATGGCCATCTGACGCAGGGTCAGGCCCTCGCGGCGTGAGATGGCGATGTAGCTCTCCACCGCGCTCACCCGCGCATTGTTGACGGGGATGTCCGGCAAAGGCGCATCCAGATCGAATGTCGACAAATCCACGCCGCCCAGATTGGCCGAGAGGCGCTGCATGGCGACGCGCAGGGGAATCAGCGCGTTCAATTGCTCGAACTTTTCTTTCGCCTCGCTCTCGGTCTCACCCATGAACAGCAGGGCGCCGGGAAGCACCAGCATATGATCGGGCGAACGGCCATAAAGATGGCAGCGGCCTTTCACATTGGCGTAGAAGGCCTGCGCGCTCTTGAGGCTGGATTGCGAGGTGAAGACGATATCGGCCACACGGGCCGAAATGTTCATGCCGGGTTCTGACGAGCCAGCCTGAATGAGGACCGGATGGCCCTGCGGAGAGCGCGGAACCGCTGAAGGCCCGCGCACCTTGAAATACTTGCCATTGTGATTGAGGAAATGAACCTTCTCAGGACGCATGTAGACGCCGGAGGTCTTGTCGCGCGGGAAGGCGTCATCGTCATAGCTGTCCCATATGCCACGCACCACATCGACAAATTCCTCGGCGCGTTCGTAACGCTCGGCATGAGGAGCGTGGGCGTCCCTGTTGAAATGCAGGGCGTCGTCCTTGTTGCTGCCGGTCACGATGTTCCAGGCGGCGCGGCCACCGGAAATGTGATCGAGCGAGGCGACCGTGCGCGCGAGATTATAGGGCTCAAGATAGGTCGTCGACATGGTGGCGGCGAGGCCGACATGTTTGGTCACCATGGACACCGCCGACAGGATCGGGATGGGGTCCATGCGATCGATGCGCGCCGTCAAGCTCAAGGTCTCCAGATCATCGGTGCCAGGGGGGCTTGCGGCGTCGGCGATGAACAGCATGTGAAGCTTGGCGCGCTCAATCGCCTGCGCCGCCTCGACCCAACGCTCGATGTTCTGTCCGCCATCATTGGTGGAGCCGGGAAGACGCCAGCCCGCCATGTGATAATTGCCATCGCCCGTCAGGAACAGAGCAAGCTTCATCTGACGTTTGGATTTTTGATCGGAGGACGTGTCCATTTCAGGTTCCAGTTTGTTGCGCGACAGGCGAGCGCAGGAGCGCCAACAGATTGATCAAGCCCTGTCTCATCTGTCTTGCGGCGCGGTATGGCGTGATGAATGAGGGGCGCCGTTCATATGTTCGCTTCTGAGGTCGCTTAACCCGGCTGCAAGCCCAATTTCGTGATGATGCCGCGCCAGCGGACGATATCGGCCTGCAGACGCTCGCCCATGCCTTCGGGCGTGCTGATGGCTGGCTCCATGCCCAGTTGCTGAAAACGCTCCTTCACCTCCGGAAGCTGGAGCACCAGGGTGATTTCACGGTTCAACTGGCTGATGATTTCTGGCGGCGTTCCAGCTGGCGCAGCGACGCCGTTCCAGGATGTGACGACATAACCGGGCCAACCGCTTTCAAGCACGGTCGGGGTGTCGGGCGTCAGGGCGCTGCGTTTTTCCCCGGCTGATGCAATGAGCTTGAGCTGCTTGTCCGCCACGGAGGGCGCAAAGGCCGCGAGATAATCGAAGGCGACGTCGATATCCCCGCGCTGCACGGCGCCAATGAGTTCAGGCGAGCTCTTGAACGGCACAATCGCAGCCTTGCTGCCGATGAGGGATTTAAACATCTCGGCTGCGATGTTTTGCGTGCTGCCTGCGGAAATGGCGCCGAAGTTCAGCTTTTGCGGATTGGCGCGATCAAATTCGACAAGCCGCGCCAGGGTTCCAAACTCCCCGGAAGCCTTGGTCGCCAGCAACAGATCAAATTGCGCCAGCGTGGAGACCGCTTTGAAGTCCTTCAGGAGATCATAGGGCAGCGTGGCGAAGAGGGAGGCGCTGATGGCGTAGCTATTGCCGATCTGCACCAGCGCGTAACCATCCGGCGTAGAACCCTTGCCCGCCATGGCCGAGGTGATGCCGCCTGCGCCTGGGCGATTCTCGATCACGAATTGCATGCCCGTGCGTTCAGTGACTTTCGCGGTCACGAGACGAAAGGTGATGTCCCCGATCCCGCCTGCGGCGAATGGCAGAAAAATGCGGATGGGCTTCTGGGGATATTGCGCCATGGCCGGCGTCGCAGCCCACAAGCCGCTCGCCGCCGCCAATCCAAGGGTAGCAAGACCCCTACGGGACAAGGAGATATTTCGCATGTTTCCACCCATCTTTGATCCTTCCAGGCATGGCGCTCTGGCTTTGACGCCATGAAAGGCGCGAGGCGTTGATACTCGCGCCATCCGTTCAAGTCCACATCTCGCCTCAAAAGGCATCTATCCCTTGAACGCGACCGCAGCTTTTTCGACCACGTCCGGCGGGGTCTTCACGATGGCGTCGGAATAGGTCTGCACCAGCGCGCCGGGCGCGGGGTCCAGCTCAAGACCACGCTTGGCCGCCATGTCGATCATGGCGGGATCAGCGACCATCTTGTCGAAGACGCCGCGCAGATAGGCGATGCGATCTTCGGGAATCTCCGGCGGCGCCAGCAAGGCGCGGCCGATCATGGCTCCGGCGGAGGAGAATTCGATCACCTTCTTGGCCATCGCATTCTCCACAAGCTCCTGCATGAGCGGCACGTCAGGCAATTCACGATTGCGTTTCAGGCCGGTTTGAATGACGGCCACAAGCTCGCCGCTTCCAAGCTGCCGACTATGGGTCACGCGCCAGGAGTTCCAGGCGGAGGAGACAAGATCGATCTCGCCTCGCTCCAGCGCCATGGAATATTCGCTGGCGCCGGGATAGCCGCAGATCATCTTGAACTTGAAGCCGCCCAGCACCTTCAGCAAGGCTGGATATTGATAGGACTGCGCCGTCGTGCCCGTGCAGCCCACGATGGTCTCTTGCCGCTTCATGTCGTCCGGCGTTTTGGAGGGCGAGTCCTTGCGGCGCACGAAAGCTGTGTTCACCGGCGAAAAAGAGCCGATGTAACGCATCGTCTCCACTTTCCATTTGCCGACCTCGGGCTCAAGCACCTGCGTGTTTCCAATGGTCTCCGGCAGCACGCCCAGCACCGTGCCATCGCGCGGCGCTTGCGCGTAGAGATAGCTGGTCGCCGTCAATCCGCCGCCGCCGGGCTTGTTCTCGACAATCACGGCCTTCGCCTGGGGCAAATGGACCTTCAGCATGTCCGCCGCCAGGCGCGCATAGAAATCATAGGACCCGCCAGGCGGGTGCCCCACCATCACTTTCACGGTCTTGTCGCGATAGAAATCAGCGGCGGTCTGCGCTTGC
>CAMDOY010000201.1 GCA_945903655.1 Rhizobium sp. Q54
CTTGACTATTTTCTTTCAAGCGGGGCTCGACCGTAGGGTGGATCTGTTTGGTAAAGCCGCTTCAGCAGCAGATATTCTGAAAGATGATGAAGCGCGTCAGATTGGAGAGCTTCTTTTTCGACCCTCGGAGATCACTCGGCCGTTAGCGGCGCCGCCTGGTACCCCCAAGGATCGTGTGGCGGCTCTTCAGAAGGCGTTGATGGATACCATGAAAGATCCCGCGACCCTTGAAGATGGGCAAAAGTTGAGTATCGACTTCGCGCCAATGGACGGACAGCGCGTGGCGGAATTAATGAGTAATTTTTACCGAACGCCTGCTAACCTCATCAAGCGGGCGGTAGAGTTGTCTGTAGAATAGAATTTTCATTCTAGCCTGAGGCATAACGAAACGGCAGCTTAGCAAAGGGTGTTTTGAAAAACGCCTTCGAAGGGAGGCTAAAATGAACTGTTTCTTTTGCGTTCCCCGCCTATAGGCCTTTCGCAAATAGAAATGTGAGTAGAAATCGATCCCTTCTGGAGTTGGTCGGGGAGGAGGGAACTGCTGCCGCGCCAGCGAAGGGATGAAACACCCCAAAGCGTGGGTTTCCCTTGAGGCATCCCGGATCTCCTGTTCGTTCGCCGAAGAATAGTTTTCAGTCTATCTTTTTCACGAGAACCAATATTTCTTTGTTCACAATCCTGAGAAGTGGATCTCGGTGAGCCCTGAAAGTCGATTAAATATCGTGGGGCTATTGATGGTTTACGCAACTTCCTTAACATTGTGTTGGAATGCCGTTGTGCAAATTCGAGCGTATTCACATGCATTGATCAATCGCAGCCATTTCGGCTTCAGAAAGAGGGAGGTTTGTTCATGCCAATTGTTGGAATAACCAGAGGCTCGAGGTTTTTGAACATCTTCTTGAGGCTATTTATCGCCTCCTTGGCCGCATCAACATCGGCATTTGCAGAAAATGTAGAGGATTTTTACAGGGGGAAGACGATCCAGATCATCATTTCCACTGGCGTGGGCACTGGTCATGACATGGGCGTCAGGCTCGTCGGCAAGCACATGGAGCGTCACATTGCTGGAAAGCCCTCGATAATTGTTCGCAGCATGCCCGGAGGCGGACATGTTGTCGCCGCGAATTTTGTCTATGCTAACGCTCCGAAAGATGGGACAGTGCTTGGTGCCATTCTGCCGGCTTTCATTTTACACCAAGTGATAGATGGGCGAGGCGTTCAATACAAGGCGGAAGACTTTCCCTGGATTGGCTCCTCTGACGTTGATAACATGAATCTATATCTCTGGCACTCCGCCGGAATCAAAACGGTTGAGGATGCGAAGAAGAAAATTGGCGTCATGGGAGCGACTGGCGCCGGTTCATATACTGCGCTGTTTCCAACTTTGATGAACAATCTTCTGGGTACTAAATTCCGGATTGTGCCTGGCTACAAAACAACGGGCGAAATTCATATCGCAATGGAACGCGGCGAAGTTCAGGGTCGTGCGGGCAACTTCAATTCGAGTTTGAAATCAGCCAACCCAGATTGGCTCAGAGATAAAAAAATTGACATAATGCTGCAGATTGGTGCCGTGCGTGACCCCGAATTTGCCAATGTGCCCTTGCTCACAGAACTTGCGGAGACCCCAGCCCAAAAGCTGGTCCTTGATCTCTTTTCTGGCGAGATCGCAATGGGCCGCGCTTTTTTGACGACGCCCGGCATCCCGGATCATCTCCTGGCAGCGCTTCGGAAGGCATTCGAAGATACGATGCGGGATCCGCTCTATATTGAAGAAGCCAAAAAGCTCGAGCTTGAAGTGCGCCCACTCGGACATGAAAGACTTTCGGAGATCGCCAAAAAAATTCTCACAACGCCGCCGAACCTTGTCGAAATAGGTCGCACCGCAAAATTCGGCGACCAACCCCCTAAGTAAATTTCACAAGAGCAATTGCAACTTGGCTGGATCGGGTCCGAGGCTTTAGGCTTCACCGTCGTCGGTGAAGAACGGCTACGAGGATGGCTTCATAAATTTCTTCAACGCAGCGTCGTGACAGGCTATTGGATTGCGTGTTTTTCTACTCGCTCGCTGCGTTGTTGGTCATCGTCGAAAGCAGCTCTACAACACAGTTCGCCCGCACCAAACGCTCGGTTAAGTCGCCTGCCCCTGAGGTTTTCCTACCCGTTCTGGACGAGCGGTCGGCTTCGCAACTCCGATCGATTGTACCGAGAGTGCTGGCACCTAAAGCCTTTTGAAGTAACTTTTCAGCAGGACCAGTCAATGGGACGGCTCATGAGATCAACAGAGTGGTAGGGTGGCATTAAGGCGCTAGTAAGCCGCGCCTTAGTTTCATATTTCAGTGCTAATTCAACCGGTTTACGCCAAGTACCTTCGCGATTGCGGCAATGTTCCCATCAAGGCGCTTGAGGTCGGTGGCGAATTGCTCGGGGCCAGCGGGTTCAAGAATATGAGATGCTGCGCGTAAGCGTTGCGCAATCTCTGGATCATTGAGAACGTCGATCATATCCAAAGCAATTTTCTTCCGGAGCTCCAGAGGCATGCTTGGTGGACCCCATGCGCCAATCAACGATATAGACTGAAGCGTGGGAAAACCTAATTCGTGCACCGAAGGCGTATCGGGTGTTAGATCGCTGCGCGAGGCAGCAGAGACCGCAAGAAGTTTTGCACGGCCTGCCTGTATCTGAGGAAGAGCCACAGCGTGGGTGACCCCGATAATCTGGATACGGTCTTGGGCGAGATCCGTTGGTGCCTGAGTGATGTCCCGATAGGGAACTTTGACCATGTTTAATCCGTGCTCTCTCAGAAAGCCTTCAAATATGAACTCAGTGAAGCCCGGTGTCATACCATAGTTTAACTCGCCGGGCTTTGAACGCACTAGCTCTGCAAACTCCTTCATATCATTGGCCGGTAGCGATACAGGTGCTGCTAGCACCAGCAGTGCGCGTGACAACTTTACTATAGGGTTTAGATCGTTCGCAGGATCATACGCCAACTTTGGGTGTTGGTACGGATGCATACAAAAGGTGCTCGTTGGAGCAAAGAAGAGCACGTGATCGTCCTTCGCCTGCACGAAGGCATTGACAGCTAAGAGGCCATCGCCTCCGGGACGGTTCTCCACCACGACCGAGTGCCCCCACTTTATCTGCAGGCGTTCGCCTAGAAGTCGTGCCATGATATCCGTGCTTGAGCCTGGGCCGAATGGAAGTAAGAGCCGCACGCTGCGCTGAGGCCAAGATTGGGCTTGGGCGGATTGAAATGGGACCGCCACTGCGATAGCTGCCGCAAGAAGGAGCATAGATAAAAGTACACGCATTCTACCTCCCCTTGTTTTTATAGGTCTTTATAACAAAATTTGCACACTAAATCAAACGAGATACATATTCGGTCCCTATCTCGGTGAGAGAAGATAAATCAATAGTCAAGAGAAACATTTGGCGACATCTACATTGACGCAAGCTACTGCGCCTCTTCGAGCAATAATGGCGCGAGAACCTTCAAGGCGCGGCAGACCAGCGCCGCGCCGTAGACCTTGTTAGTGGAGGTCGAGGTTGACTGGAGCAAGTCCTCGACGTCCTGCGAGCCAAAGGGCGACCCGCCTCCAGCTTGTCGATCTTGGCGTAGAGATGTTTGTTGGCCATGGTTATGTCGCTGATCTTGGCCTTAAGTCGCGCGATCTCGTCGTCAGGGGCGTCCCGCTCCTGTTCCTTCAGGGCGCTCATCCTGGCCTCAAGCACGCGGTCCCGCAAATGGGACAGCCGGTCTGCGGGGACGTTCAATTCCCGTGACACCATCTCCAGTGCCTCGCCCCGTAAGAGACGCTACACCGCTGCAAGCTTCCTCTGCGCAGAAAAACGCCCAACGGGACCGGCCTCGACGGCGGCACCGCCAGCGTTGTGGGCGCGCGCTGGCGCCGCCGGGGCCTACATTGCGGCTGACTTCTCGATGTTCTTGTCGTTCATGCTCTACCTCCAATTGATCCGAAAGTAGCGCTAAACGATGTCTCAGAAAACCGTGCCCCAGCCCAAATTTCGGCTCAACCTCGCCGGACCGCATATACTTGCGGTTCGTTTTCCGCGACAAGTTCGTCCGCCGGGCGATCTCCCGGATCGAAACATGCTCCCGAAGAGCCCGACGTTGAATGACACTCAACAAATCCATGTCTATCACTCCCGATACCCCCGCCGCAGCCAGCCAGGGGGAAGTTCAACATGGGTCAAATCTCAGTGGAAATTACCGTCCCTTAAGGGTCAGTTCTCATTGCAACTCTCCAGTGACGCGATGCTTGGTGGACATACGATCGCCATGGTGATGTCGGCATCGCCCGGTGACGAGAGCGTGGCCCTGCATGTCTCGTTTCCGCAGGCTCGTTTCACGCAAGATCTCAAGGCGCATTGCGTCGCCGCGCTGGAGAATGTTCGAGGTAGGCTGGCGCAAGCGGTCGCTGAAAGTATTTCCAGTTCAATAGGTTAGGTGCTGAACGCATGGGTTGCGCAGGTCCAGCCGTTCGAGACGCGGCAGGACCTCCGCGAGGAAGTAGGGCATGTCCGCGAGATAATCGAGGAAGGTGATGGCCGCCCCGCGCAGCCCGGCGCGTTCCAGTATCGCCATTTCCTCCACAATGTCGTCGGGCGTTCCCACGAACATATAGGCGCCCGGGAATGTGCCGGGATGGAACAGGCCGCCCCTGCGCTCGCGTTTCATCAGCGAGGGGTCCCGCCCATGCTGTTTCGTGTCAGGACTTGCGGTCGCCGCCTTGTTGCGCAGCATGTTGGCGAGGGCTGACCTGTCGGCCATGGTCTCCGCGAAATAGTGATAGAAATCCTCGGCTTCCTTGCGGGTAGGCCGACAAACGATATGGCTCGAGGCGAAGACGTCGATGCGCCGTCCATAGCGCGCTGCATGGTCCTGCGCCTGCGTCACGATTTCCCCTGCCCGTTCCAGCACGGGCACATTGGTGAAGAGCATGTCGGCGCATTGGGCGGCGAAGTCGCGCCCATCCGCCGAGGAGCCCGCCGACATGATCGGGGGCAAGGGAATTTGAAGGCAAAGGGGATCGGTGGTCAGGCCGCGCAGCTTGTAGAAGTCACCATCCCAGTCGAATTCCGGGCCGCCCTGCAACAGCTTGCTCAGGATCTTGAACCATTCGAGCCCCTGTTCATAGCGCCGGTCGCCGTTGATGGTGACGCCGTGGACGTCGAACTCCTCCTGGTTCCACCCGCAGACGATGTTGAGCCCGGCGCGTCCGTGGGTCACATGGTCGAGGGTCGCCAGAGCCTTGGCTGCGAAGGCGGGGGTTAGCAGGGGCGCATGTACGGTGATGAAGAGGCCGATCCGCTTGGTCAGTGCGCCAATGGCCGCGCTATGGGTCAGGGTTTCAAAGGAGTGGCCGAGAACATTGGCGTCACCGCCAAAGCCCTTCCATTTCGCCACCGGCAGGATGAAGTCGACGCCCGCCTCATCCGCCAAGAGGCTGATCTTCACGATGTCGTCCCACCCGGCGCGCCAGCGTTCGGGCGCCCGGGAGATGGTGAAGCCGCCATCGCAATTGGCGTTGAACAGGCCGAGCTTGAACCGATTTGGGCCCAGTATGGGATTTGAGGCTTGCGTCATCGCCACCTCAACCCTGTTTGGCGCCAAGCAAACCGCTCGGTCGCAGCACGAGAATGCCAGCCATCAGGACGTAAAGCAGCATGAGCGCTGCATCAGGCCACAGCAGCAGGCCAAAGGCCATGGCCTCGCCCACGATGAAGGCGCCCAGCAGGCTTCCGGGCAGGCTGCCCAGCCCTCCGATGACCACGACGGCGAAAGCCTCGATCACGATGGTCGAGCCCATGGAGGGCGATATGCTGACCATGGGCCCCGCCAGAATGCCCGCCAGCCCCGCCAGCGCAGTGCCAAGGCCAAAGGTGAAGGTGAAGACGCGGGGCACATTCACGCCCAGCGTGCCCAGGGTCTCGCGATCCATAGCGGCGGCGCGGATCAGCAGGCCAAAGCGCGTCTTGTCCACGGCCAGCCAGAGCAGCAGCGCGACGACGCAGCCGATGACGATCAGCGCGATGTTGTATTGGGGGATGGCGTGGCCTGCGACCACCATGGACCCATCGAGCCCCACCGGGCGGGGCACTGCGGTCTGCTCCGCGCCCCAGACGATCTTGGCCATCTCCTGTGCGACCTCGAGGATACCGAAGGTCACCAGCGCCACAAGCAGCATGCCGCCCTTATAGACCCGTCGCAGGATCAGGGCCTCGACCACGGCGCCTGCGCAGCCAATCACGATGGACCCGAGCACCGCGACGGCGCTGAAGCTCCAGACGTTCATGGTGGTGAAGCGCGTGCAGGTCAGCAGCAGGTAGGCGCCGAGCATGTAGAAGGCGCCATGGCTGATGTTGATGATGCGCGACACGCCGAAGATGACCGACAGGCCCGCCGCCATCAGGAAGAGGAAGGTCGCGCTCATCAGTCCACTGATGAACTGTGCCAGAATCCATTGCATGGGGTGGGGGCTCTCCGCACGGGGGCTGGCGGCGCAGGAAAATCCCCACGCCGCCTGTTGAGGCAGGTTATTGACGCGACTGCTTCACCTCTTCCTCCGTGGGGAGGTAGATATCAGTCGCGAGCTTCACGATGTCGGTGAGAACGCCGATCTTCAGCTTGTCGTCCCAAGTCGCCTTGCCGGTCCAAAGGGGCGTGGCGCCCTGATGGTCGAAGGGGCGGATCTTCACGTGGCCGAGGCTGGAGGTGAACTCCAGGCCCTCAAGCGCGTCGATCAGCTTTTCCGTTTCCACTGTACCCGCCTTGCGGATGCCTGCCTCGATGGCCTGCAGGTTCAGAAGCACCAGATA
>CAMDOY010000202.1 GCA_945903655.1 Rhizobium sp. Q54
CGCCTGCATCAGAAACAGGGCGCGGGTGGGCATGAAGACATAGGGGTAAAGCACGAAGCTCAGCAGCAGGATGCAACCGCCCATGGACCGCACATCCGGGAAAGGCAGGGCGCGCGGATCGGTCAGCCCGAAGAGAGCCCGCAAGGCGCCCTGAACGGGCCCGACAGGATGCAGCAGATCCAGATAGGCGTAGGCGACGATATAGGTGGGGACCGCAAGGGGCAGCAGCAGCGCCCATTCGAAGATGCGCCGTCCGGGGAATTCATAGGCGGTCATCAGCCAGGCGAGGCCCGTGCCCATGGCGATCACCAGACAACCCACGCCCGTCAGCAGGATCAGCGTATCGGCGATGGCGCCGGGCAACACATAGGCGAGGAGATGAGGCCAGGCGCCGCCGGAACCCTGCGACGCCATGGTCACAAGCCCCGCCACCGGCGCCACCAGCGCGCAGGCCACAAGGCAAGACGCGACCAGCATGCGCCGCTCGCGTCCCCCACCCATCCAGTTTCGCAGGCGCAACGCGCCCAGACCCATTCCCAACCCTGAAACCTCCCCTGGGGCGATCCGCCCGATCAGTTATCGAAGCCTACCTTATCCATCAGTTGGCTGGCCGCTTTGCGATGCGTCACAATGTCCGCCAGCGGCATGGGATCGACCTTCAGGGTCCCGAGGGACTGGATGATCGGATCAATGGGCGCGCCCGCCTTCACCGGATATTCGAAATCGTGGCTGGCGTAGAGCTTCTGCGCCTCGTCGGAGACCAGATATTCCAGCAGCTTGATGGCGTTCGCCTTGTTGGGGGCGAATTTCGCCACCGAGGCGCCGGAGATGTTCACCTGCGTACCCACGCCTTCGAAGGTCGGCAGGATGACCTTGATCGCCTCGCCCCAGGTCTTCTGCTCCGGACCGCCCTGCCCCGAGCGCATGACGCCGACATAGTAGGAATTGCCCACGCCGATCTCGCAGAGCCCGCCCAGGATATCGCGGGCCACCTCGCGGTCGCCGCCGCCGGGCTTGCGGGCGAGATTAGCCTTGACCCCGCGCAGCCAGACCTCCGCCTTCTCGACGCCGTGGTGGGCGATATAGGCCGCCGTCAGGGCGGTGTTGTAGGGATGCTGGCCCGAGCGGATGCAGATCTTGCCCTTCCAAAGGGGGTCCGCGAGGTTCTCGTAGTTGAGGGCGTCGACGGGCAGGTTCTTCGCCGCATAGACCACGCGGGCGCGGGTGGCGAGGGTGAACCAGGACCCATCGGCGCCGCGCAGATTGGCGGGCACCGCCGCCTCCAGCACCTCGGACTTGATGGGTTGGGTGACGTTGCGATCCAGCAGGTCGATGAGATTGCCGATGTCGACGGTCATCAGCACATCGGCGGGGGAGCGCTGGCCCTCGGCGGCGACGCGCTCAGCCATGCCGTCCTTGAAAAAGATCGCGTTGACCTTGACGCCGCTGGCCTTGGTGAAGGCTTCCAGAAGGGGCTTGATGAGGCCGGGCTCGCGGGTGGTGTAGAGGCTGACCTGCTGCTCCTGCGCACTGGCGAGGGAGCCTGCGCCCAGCAAAAGGCCTGCCGCCACCAGTATGTCTGCGAGAATGATGCTCTTTTTCATAAACCGGCCCTATGGGCAGTGTGTCCGCCAAGGCCGTTTAGACTCCACAACGGCGCTGGGGATCAAGCTACGCAAAGAACATTATAATTTCTCTAATTCGGGCATGATCGGGAAACGGAGGGGCTAAACCCTTGCGACGCATGCCATATCGTCTGCGCTGGCGTCGCCGCGCGGCGAAGGGGGCGAAGAACTTTATAATGGCTCTAAATCCATCCCCGCTCACGCGCTGACGGCGTAAACCATGGCGGCGGCTTCCATGTCGATCCAGCGTTTGGCCCGGCGCACGGCGGCCTCGTCGTCCTCGCCCCAGTTGCGGATCTGGAAGTCCTCGTCCACATGGGCCGCCGACCAGGCCTCGGCGGGCGTCAACCGGCCATGGGCGGTCGCCAGCGCCAGCAGGGCCGAGCCGGTGATGGTGGTCATGACGCTGAGCGCCGCCAGCGCCAGCGGCGAGGCCACCTGCCCGACTTGCCGCGCGATGGCCGCGATGGCGGGCTCCGGCTGGGCGGCGAAGATGACGCCCTCAGCGCAAATGAAGCGCGCGCCCAGATCGTCCCGCGCCCAGGCGAGAATCGGATCCCAGGCCTGCGCCTGCGCCTCGACCAGCGAGACGGGCTCGCCCGCCCGGTAGCACAGGAGGTCCGAGCCCGCATATTTCACGATCTCGGCCCGCACCTCCTCCATCTCGCGCGCGACGCCGTCCAGCGCCGAATTGACGATGCGGGTGAGGGGCATGGAGGCGGGGTCGATGAATTCGCCCTGGGCGTTCCACTCGCCAGCCAGCGCCTGCGCCAGTTCCCGCCCCGGCGTGCGGATGGGCAGGCGGCCCGGCGTATGGGCGTTCTTGCCATCGAGGACCAGGGTGAAGCCGCCCTCCCCCTGCTGCGCTGTGGCCTCCTTGTAGAAGCGGCGCGGCAGCACCTTCTGCAGATCGCGCCGCGCCATGGCGACGGGATCGATGGGCTCCCCATGCTGGGGCAGCAATTGATTGGCCAAATCTTCTCTCATGGAGATGATGTAGCCCTCCGCGCGCCCTTGCGCCAGTGGGCGGCCATCACGCAATGCTGCATTGCGCAGGCGACGACCCCGCTATAGGTTCCGCGCCCAACAGACCTGACAAGCCTTTGGAGACAACCATGACCCTCGCCCTGTTCCGGCCCCTGCGCCTCGCGCTCGCTTGCCTCATCGCAACCGGCGGCGCCGCCTTCGCCCAGACCAAGGTGCGCGTGGGCAATGTCAACACGGTCAGCGACATCGGCATCTTCATCGCGGACAAGAAGGGCTATTTCAAAGCCGAGGGGCTCGATATCGAGTTCATCGCCTTCCACACCGCCGCGCGCATGATCGCGCCGCTGGGCTCCGGCCAGCTCGATGTGGGCGGCGGCACGGTCTCGGCGGGGCTCTACAACGCCTTCACCCGCAAGATCGACATCCGCATCGTCGCGGACAAGGGCTCGAGCAGGCCTGGCTACAACTTCTCCCAGATCATGGTGCGCAAGGATCTGGTGGAGAGCGGTCGCTACAAGAGCTTCAAGGACCTGAAGGGCATGAAGGTCGCGGTGGCGGCGGTGGGCACGGGCAACGCCGCGACCCTCAACCAGGCCCTGAAAAAGGTCGGCCTGAGCTTCGCCGACGTCAACACCATCGACATGGGCTTTCCCGACCACCTCATCGCCTATCGCAACAAGGCCATCGATGCGGGCGTGACCAATGAGCCCACCGCGACCCTTGCGGTGCGCGAAGGCGTGGCGGTGAAGGTGGATGGCAACGAAGAGCTCTTCGAGAACCACCAGACCGCTGTGCTGCTCTATGCCGACGATTTCGCCAAGACCAAGCCCGAGACGGCGACCAAATTCATGCGCGCCTATATCCGCGCCGTCCGCGACTATAACGACGCGCTGAAGGACGGCGCCATCGCGGGCAAGGGCGCGGACGAGGTCATCGCCACCCTCGTGCAATACACCAACGAGAAAGACCCGCAGCTGCATCGCACGACGACGCCCGCCGCCTGCAATCCCGATGGCGCCGTGGACATCGCGAGCCTTGAAAGCGATCTCATTTTCTTCAAGGAAATGAAGCTGATCGAGGACGTCGGGATCAAATCGACCGACGTGGTGGACAATAGCTTCGCGCAGAAAGTGGTGCAGGAGCTGGGCCCCTACAAGAAACCCTGAGCAAGGGTGGATTCATAGCGAATCCAAACCCGTCCAGACCTCAGTGCTGACCGCTTTTCTTGACGCGCCAGCAACACGCGTCATCAGAAAAAGCTAAACAGCCAGCCATTCCCAGAATGACATGGGCATGGCGGCCTCGGCTTCGCCGATGTCCTGAATTTTCACCATATTGTCGCAACAGATTCGGGGCACTTCAATCTGCCCCTGCTCGTACGACCAGTTCACCAGGAGCACTCGATCCCGGTTCTCATCCAGCTCCCAGGCGACGACCCTCCCATGGGCGTAGAGCCGCGTGGTTTGGCTGATCGCCAGGTCGCGTTTCATCACGATGAGGTCGCCGACCACGATGGACTGAAAGGTCTCCCATTGCTCTTCGCTGCTGAAGTGATCGAAGGTGCAGATGCCCTGCTGGATCCAACCTACATCCTTCCTGTTGACCACGACGCCGCCGGGGCAAAAATCCACGAAGACGATGCGCTGGACATCGGGCGGCGCGGTGTAACGGGCGCGACCGGCGAGCCGATTTTTCACGCTGGCGAGATCGACGATCTGCGCTTCGTTCACCTCGCGCGCAGTCCGCTCAGTCCATACGAAGCTGGGGCGGGTGGGCCGCTCTTTAATCATGGTGAGGCGATCTGTCAGACTCATTTCATGACCCCAAAACGGAAAAACGCGATACGAACCAGAATCGCACATTTTATGTAACCTAGGTATCATAATTTGAGATTATAGCAATATCCTCCCCAGATCCCGCACTCCGCAAATCCCTCGGGCGGCGCCGCGGAACGGCCAGCCTTCAGGCGGCTGGGCCAAGATTGAAAAGACCTAAATTTTACAAATAGATGTTTATGTTCTTCCGTGTCAGGTCCGACCCGTGCGTGAGCATGCATCCAGTTTGCGGGGCGCCAGGAGCGGCGTTATTGCATCGGAAAATCCCATATGATGCATTGCCTCTCTTCGGAAGCCATAGCGCAAGCGCCCCCTCTGCTGAGACGGGCGAAATCTACTCCGGGAATCGCGGCAAATAGGACTCGCCCTGGGGCGGGGCCACGCGGGCGACATTCATGGTCAGCGCCAGAAGCGAATAATAACCAATGATTCCCGCCAGATCGATCACGCCCTGTTCGCCGAACCGCGCCAGCGCCCGCCCATAGGTCGTGTCCGACACGCGCCGCGTGCGCTGCACTTCCGTCACGAAATCCCAGATGAGGCTGAGCTCCTCATCAAGCCCCTGCGGCCTGCGCCCCTCCACGATGGCCGCCACGATGTCGTCGGTCAGGCCCGCCGCCAGAGCGTGCTTGCGATGGGCGCCGAATTCGAAATCCTGGGTCCAGTCGCGCGCCACCAACAGGATCATGAACTCGCTGATCCGGCCCGACAATTTGCAGCGATAGCGCAGATACTCGCCCATGCGCTGGGCGTGGGTGAGCAACTCGGGACTGCGGATGAACACATGCCAGGGCCCGGAGAAACCGACCTTGCGGGTGGCGAAGAAATCCGCCGCCGCGTCCTTCTGGGCCTGATCATAGGCGTCGGGGGAGATGGGCGGCAGGCGCGAGGGGGCGGAGATGTGGTTGGTCATGATTCCTCCCGGATGTGGTCAGGGAGGAGTAGCGCGCGGACCGGCGCGCGTCCATCCGCCCCCTCAATCCTCCGGCGAATCCTCGATGGGATCATGCTGCTTCACGTCGAAGCCGAAGAGATCGAAGGTCTTTTTCATGTGCGGCGGCAGGGGCGCGGTGACATCCAGCGTGCCGCCCTTGGGGTGCGGCAGCACCAGGCGCCGGGCCACCAGATGCAGCTTGCGCTCGACCTCGGCGGGCACGGCGCGCAGGGGGTCGCTGCGGCGCGGATCATTGGCGGGCAGATCCCCATGATACTTGGGATCGCCGATCATGGGATTCCCGATGGCCTCCGCATGGGCGCGCAGCTGATGGGTGCGGCCCGTCACGGGCTTCATGGAGATCCAGGACAGGCGCGGCGCCACCTTGTCGACGACTGCGTAATAGGTCAGCGAATGCTGGGCGTCCTCCTCGCCGTGTTTGGCGATGCGCATGCGCTCGGGATCGCGCCGCTGGCCGGGCTGGCGGGCGGAGCGGTCGTCGCCCATGCCGGCGCCCTTGGCCAGAAACAGCGAGATGCGCCCATGGGTAGGCTTGGGCACGCCCTCCACCACCGCCCAGTAGATCTTGCGGGCCTGACGGGAGCGGAAGATCTCGCCCAGATCCGCCGCGATCTTGCGCGTCTTGGCGACCAGCAGCACGCCTGACGTGTCGCGGTCCAGCCGATGGACGAGGCGCGGGCGCTCGCCCTTCTCATCCGTGAGGGAGTCGAGCATCCCGTCGATATGGTGCGTGGTGCCCGAGCCCCCCTGCACGGCGAGGCCATAGGGCTTGTTCAGCACCATCAACCACTTGTCCTCGAAGAGAACCATCTGCTTGATGGCGCGGGCGTCGTTCTCGCTGTAGGGGCGCTTCACCGGCCCCTCGACAGGCACCTCCACCCGCAGGGGCGGCACGCGCACCAGCGCGGCTTCCGTGAGGCGCGTATTGCCCTCCACGCGCTTGCCATCCACCCGCACCTCGCCCTTGCGCAGGATCTTGTTCAGATAGGACAGGCCCACCGCCGGAAAGTGCAGCTTGAACCAGCGGTCAAGCCGCATGCCCGCCTCATCGGCGGATACGATACGCGTCTGCACGCCGGCTGAACCGGCCTTGCCATCACTGCTCACGACAGAGTCCTCACGAGCCAAAGGCCCAAAAACAGACCGGCGATGGAAAGTCCCACCGAACCGGCGACATAACCCGCAGCCTCGCCCAGGGCGCCGCGCTCCCACAGGAGCACCGCATCGAGCGAGAAAGCGGAGAAGGTGGTGAAGCCCCCCAGCACCCCCGTGGTGGCGAAGAGCCGCGCATGTTGCGACCAGCTCTCCCCCGCTTTGAAGGCGAACCAGCCTGCGGCCAGCCCCATGAGGGTGGAGCCCAGGATATTGATCGTCAGCGTGCCCCACGGGAACTCTAGCCCGCACCAGCGGGC
>CAMDOY010000203.1 GCA_945903655.1 Rhizobium sp. Q54
GGGACCACGAAAATGTCGTTCTCTTCCCAATCGAAGGTCTGCCCGCCCACTTCCGTCTGGCCGCGCCCCTCCATGACCACATAGACCGTGCTGGAGGTCTCGCGCTTGGCGCGGGTTTCCTCGCCCGCCCTGATCATCTGGGCGCCATAGCCGAGCGTCGGGAAGAGCGAGCCGCCCGTCACCGGGTTCACCAAAGCGAGATCAATCCCCTCGTAGGCGCAGCCGGTCTGGCTGCGCATGTCCGCGAGGGCCGCGCGGATGTCCACGCCGCGATAATGGATGAAGGGCGAGAGGCCGTGGCCGATGCCGCGCTGGTGGGAGGCGAAGCGCGGCACGATGCCGCCCGCGCCATAGAGGCGGCGCGAATGGCCGGTCTCGAAGACGGTCTTCTGAGCCCGGATATTGTCGCGGCCCTGATCGTTGGGCAGCTCCTCGTCCAGCCAGATGATGTCGAGATGTTCCAGCAGGGGCCAGTCGAGGGTGTCGATCCAGATGATCGGGTCTTTGCCGTCGTTGCCATGGTCGTGCCATGTGCCATTGGGGGTCAGCACGAGATCGCCGCGCGTCGCCTCGCAGCGCTCCCCCTCCACATTGGTGTAGCCGCCGTTGTGGGAGAGGATGGTGCGGCTGGCGTTGGGGCTGTGCAGATGGGCGCGGGCCACATCGCCGGGGTTGTAGATCGACACCGCGCAGCGAATGGTCGAGGCCACCTGCAGGCGCCCGCCAAGGCCGGGATTGGTGAGCAGGAACTGCTGCCGGTCGGCGAATTCCACGGGCGGCACGTCCGCCTCGGTGGCGATGCGGGCGATCTTGTCGAGATAGGGGGAAATCTCCCGCCATTTCCAGAGATGCGGAACCGCCTTCATCTGCCCCGCGCCCACGCGCCCCTGGGCCATCTGCCCGGCTGCCCCCGCCTCCGCGTCGCGGAACCACGGGCGCTGGGCCGGGGCGTTGGCTTGCGTGCGCAGCCAGATTGACAGGCCGCCGGCCTCCGCATTCAGGGCCTCCATCCGCGCGCGAGCGTCGGCGTTGAGGGGCGGATGGGCGGACTTCTGGGCGTCGGTCATGGGATCAGTGTCCTGCGGGCGCGTTGGGCTCGATCACGCGGGTGGGCTTGCCGTCGAGCCAGGCGATGATGTTCTCCACACCCTGGCTGAAGGTGATGGCGTAATTCTCGGCCATGACGAAGCCCAGATGGGGCGTCAGCAGGGTGTTGGGCGCGCTGCGGATGGGATCATCGGCGGCCAGCGGCTCGCGGTCATAAACGTCGAGCGCGGCGCCGCCCAACGTCCCCGCCTTCAGGGCCGCGATCAGGGCTGGCGTATCGACGAGCTGCGCGCGGGAGGTGTTCACCAGCAGGGCGGTGGATTTCATCTTGGCGAGCTTGTCGGCCCCGATGAAGCCCTTGGTGTCCTTGTTCAGCAGCAGATGGATCGTCGCCACATCGGCGCGGGCCAGCAGCTCGTCCATGGTCACGCATTCCACGCCCATGTCCGCCGCCTTCTCGGGCGTCAGGCTGCGCGACCAGGCGATAACTTTCATTCCGAAGGCCTGGCCGACCTTCGCCACATCCGAGCCGATGCGGCCAAGGCCGATGATGCCGAGCGTCTTGCCGCGCACGCCCATGCCCACGGAGGTCTGCCAGCCGCCAGCGGCCAGCGAGGCGACCTCCTTGGGCAGGCTGCGCATGAAGGCGAGAATCATGGTCCAGGTCAGCTCCGCCGTGGGATAGCCCAGCGTCGAGGTGCCGCAGACCGTGACGCCCCGCGCATTGGCGGCGGCCACATCGATGGAGGCGTTGCGCATGCCAGACGTGACGATCAGCTCGAGCTTGGGAAGAGTCGCCAGCAGGGCGTCGGTGATGACCGTGCGCTCCCGGTTCGCCACGATGATGTTGGCGTCGGCCAGTTCCGCCGTCAGCTCCGCAGGGCTCGCGATATGGCGGTTGAGCACCTTGATGGTGGCGCGGCCCGCCAGCTTGTCCCAGGCCCCGAAGGTGAGGGCGACATTCTGGTAGTCGTCGAGGATGACGATGGACTTCATGGGGCGGGTTTCCTCAAAACGGGGCCGCGTGAGCGGGGGATCGGCGCCAGGGAGCGCAAAATTCGCTCGCACTTGGCGTTGCTTCGCGATAGTTGGACCAAGGAGCGGAGCCAGTCAACGGGCGCCGCCACCAGGACACCGGAGAGAAACCCCATGGCCGTGAATGGTCTGACCCAAGCGCCGCCGTCCGCCTGGCCCGAAGGCCTGACGCGCGTGCCCTTCTGGGCCTTCCAGCGCGAAGATGTCTATGCGCAGGAGCAGAAGCGGATTTTTCAGGGACCGTCCTGGAGCTTCCTGTGCCTTGAGACCGATGTGGCGAACCCCGGCGACTGGCGCTCCACCTTCGTGGGCGACGCGCCCGTGGTGGTCACCCGTAACGCAGCTGGCGAGATCCACGCTTTCGAGAACCGCTGCGCCCATCGCGGCGCGCTGATCTGCCTTGATGACAAGGGCAGGGCCGCCAAGGGCTTCTCCTGCGTCTACCACGCCTGGACCTATAATCTGGAGGGCGACCTGACGGGCGTGGCCTTCCAGAAGGGCATCAAGGGCAAGGGCGGCATGTCGCCGGATTTCAAGGTCTCCGAACACGGACCGCGCAAGCTGCGGGTGGCGACCATCTGCGGCCTCGTCTACGGGACCTTCTCAGCCGATGCGCCCTCGCTGCCCGATTATCTGGGCGAAGAGATCACCACCCGCATCGCCCGGGTGTTCCGGGACCGCAAGCCCGTGGTGCTCGGGCGCTTCACCCAGGCCCTGCCGAACAACTGGAAGCTCTATATCGAGAACGTGAAGGACTCCTATCACGCGAGCATCCTGCATCTGTTCTTCACCACCTTCGAGCTGAACCGCCTCTCGCAAAAGGGCGCCATCATCGTGGATGAAAGCGGCGGCCATCACGTCAGCTATTCGGCGATTGATCGCGCAGCCACGGGCAACGCCGATTATTCCGCCCAGAAGATCCGCTCCGACAGCGATTACAAACTCGCCGACCCCTCGCTGCTGCATGGCTTCGAGGAATATCCTGATGGCGTGACCCTGCAGATCCTCACGGTCTTCCCGGCCATGGTGGTGCAGCAGATCCAGAACGCCATCGCGATCCGGCAGGTCATTCCGCGCGGGCCCGGGCAGACCGATCTCAACTGGATCTATCTCGGCTTCGAGGAGGATACGCCTGAAGAGCGCATGATGCGCCTGAAGCAGGCGAACCTCGTAGGGCCTGCGGGCTATATCTCCATGGAGGATGGCTGCGTGGGCGGTTTCGTGCAGCGCGGCAGCGCGGGGGCGCCCGATGAGCGCGCGGTGCTGGAGATGGGCGGCAAGACGGCCGAGGGCAGCGAAAGCCGCGTGACGGAGGCCTCCATTCGCGGCTTCTGGAAGGCCTGGCGCGCGCAGATGGGGATCTGAGATGAGCGCCTCGCAAGACCTCTGGTTCGCCATCGCCAAGGCGCAAGCCGACCACGCCCGTTGCCTCGATGACGACCGGCTGGAGCAATGGCCCGACTTCTTCACCGACGATTGCCTCTACCGCGTCACCAGCGCCGACAATATGCGCGAGGGCTATGAGGCCTCGCTGATCTTCCTCAATTCCAAGGGCATGGTGCGCGACCGCGTCTCGGCCCTGCGCACGGCCAATATCTACGAACGCCAGGCCTATCGCCATATTCTGGGCCAACCCTCGATCCTGTCGGTTGAGGGCGAGAGCGCGACAAGCGAAACCTCCTTCATGGTCGCGCGCATCATGCGCGACGGAAAGACCGATCTCTTCGCCACCGGGCGCTATCTCGACACCTGGCGACGCGAGGGCGATGGCGTGACGCTCACCGCCCGCATCGTCGTGTGCGACAGCTCGCGCATCGACACCCTTCTGGCCCTGCCGCTTTAATCCAACACAAAGGAAAACCCATGATCGTCGATTTTCACCATCACTTCGTGCCGCGCGAATTCGTAACCGTCGATCCCGGCGACAAGCTGATCCTTACCTATGACGAGAATGGCGCGCCCAGCTACACGACCCACAAGCTGCTCTTCGACATCGAAGCGCACGTCGCCATGATGGACGCCACCGGCATTGATGTGGCTGTGATGAGCTGCGCGGCGGGCATGGCGGCGGATCTCGAGCGGTCGAAATTCGTCAATCTCAAGGCGAAGCAGATGGAGAAAGATTTCCCCAAGCGCTTCATCGGCTACGCCCATGTGAACCCGCTGGGCGGCGCGGAGGCTCTGCGCGAACTCAGCGTCTGCGCGGGCGACCACGGCTTTCCCGGCGTCACCATCACCTCCGAGCAGGATGGCCTCTATCTCGACGCGCCGGAATATGAGCCCTTCTGGACCGAATGCGCGCGCCTCGGCCTCTTCGTCTTCGTGCATCCCGCGCTGAAGCTGAACGAGTCCAAGCAGTTCGACGCTTATGATCTGGCGCGCTCCGTGGGCCGCGAATTCTCGCTGATCATGGCGACCATCCGCCTCATCAACTCCGGCGTCTTTGATCGCCACCCCGGGCTGATCGTGCAGATGTCCCATCTGTCGGGCGGGATCGCCTCCATGCTGGGGCGGGTGCGCTCCTATCAGGACAAGGTCTTCTGGGGCACCAAGGGCAACGCCCGCCACGGGGCTCTGCCGGAGAAGGATCTCGACTATTACATCAACAACAACCTGCTGTTCGATTCCGGCGGCTTCTGCGGCATGATCGAGTCCGTCCACACCGCGCTGGTGGAGCTCTCCCCCACGCGCCTGCTCTTCGGCACCGACTACCCGCAGGAAATCCGCACGGCGGGCGTGACGAAGACCTTCATCGACGGCATCCGCGCCCTGCCGCAGGGCAAGCTGATTTTGGAGGATAATGCGCGCGCCCTGTTGAAGGGGCGGGTGTGAGTTGACTAGAATTTAGGTAAGCGGCGGCCCTTCCCGGTAAAAGGGGAGGGCCGGTTTGCATCAGGCTGGCGCGATGTTCCAGATGCGACCGTAGAGGGGGCGCCGTGGATGACCCACGCGCCGCCGGATCAAGGCTTACGGACTGGGACCGGCTCCAGACTCAGGTTTGAGTATCCAGAAGAATAGCCCTCAGCCCCAAAGCTCAATCTCGTCTTCGGGCATGGGCGCGAGGAAGTCAGGCGCCAGCCCGGCGGCCCCATCGGCAAGACCGATGCGGAACACGGGTTTCTGATCTGCGGCGGGGGGGATCCACTCGCTCTTCTCTTCCGCCGCCAGAACCTCGAACAATCGGGCTTGCGCCTCAACGATTTTCATCTGCATGACGACCGCCACACCTCTTACTAATGTGGGTTTAGGCAACGGGCCTGCCAAGGCCCTGAATGAGTGCCTGGAGGGGCCACGTCTCGTGGCCCTGCCAAGCCCCCCTCAGCCCTGCACAGCCTTCACCACACCCATGATCTCCGCCGTCACATCGTCAGGCACTTCCAGCGGGGTCAGGTGGCGGGCCTTGGCGAGGATGCGCAGGGTGGAGCCTGCGATGCCTTCGTGCATCACCTGCGCCATGGCGGGGGGCGTGGCGTAGTCTTCCTCGCCCACGAAGATGCGGGTGGGGACCTTGATCTCGCTGAGGCGCGACCGCAGGTCGAAATTGCCGAGCATGCGGCAGGTCGCGGCATAGGCGGGCACGTCGTTCTTCAGGAAGGTATCCACGCAGGCCTGCGGGATGGCGGAGTTCTGGGCGCGGAAGTCATCGCCGAACCAGCGGGTGAGCTGGAAGTCGATCAGGGAGGCGAGGCCCTTCTCCAGCGCCGCAGTGGCGCGCTGATCCCAGGCCTTGGGCGCGTCATCGCCATAGCAGGCGGTGGTGTCGATGAGGGCGAGGCCCGCCGTGCGGGTGGGGTTGTTCACCGCAAAGGCCAAGGCCACGCTGCCGCCCATGGAGGAACCGGCGATGACGGCCTTGTCCCAGCCCAGATGATCGAAGAGATCGGCCAGATCCCCGGCGAAAAGCTCGGTTGTGTAGGGGCCTGCGGGCTTGTCCGAAGCGCCATGGCCGCGGCAATCCAGCGCCACCGCGCAGACGCCCTGCGCCACCAGGCGCTCGGCCACCAGACGCCAGTAATCGGCGCTCATGGCCAGCGAATGGATCATGGCCACGCGGGCCTTGGCGGACGGATCGCCATGGAGGGTATAGGCGATGCGGGTTCCGTCGCGGGTGGTGAAGGCGGAGGTCTGGGCGGTCATGGCGATCCCGTTCTGGCGCTGCGTGGGTCAAGCAAGTCTGGACGAATCCATAATCGCCCGGCGACGGTTTGTCACCCGCACAGCCCGAGGCGGCGGTTGCATGGCGCCCCTACTTCCCCTAGTCAGGGCTCAACTTACAGACAGATAGCCGCAGCTCTCGCGTGGCACAGCAGGATCGCCGATGACCGACCGCGTCCAGAACGCCCCCGCCGATTTCCACGAACAGCTGCGCCGCCTCGAAGAGCGCGGCCTGCTGGTGAAGATCGACCGGCCCATCTGCAAGGATACCGAGCTGCATCCGCTGGTCCGCTGGCAGTTTCAGGGCGGGCTGCACGAATCCGAGCGCCGCGCCTTCATGTTCACCAATGTGCATGGAGTGGACGGGCGCAAGTTCGACATGCCCGTGGTGGTGGGCGCGCTGGCCTCCAATCCCGAGATCTACGCCACCGGCATGGGCGTCAGCGTCGCGGAGATCGGCGATGTCTGGACGCGCGGCATGGACCAGCCCATCGCGCCCATCCACATCGAAAATCCCCCCTGTCAGGAAGTGGTGATGATGGGCGAGGATCTGACGAAG
>CAMDOY010000204.1 GCA_945903655.1 Rhizobium sp. Q54
GTGGGTCCCATTTGGATATGAGTTGCCAGCCCGTTTCCTACTTTCATCTTGCTTGCGATTTCAGCAAAGCGTGTCGCAAACCGATTCTGGATGGACTCGTGAACATAAAAGCGGGTGGGAGAGATGCAGACCTGCCCAGCATTGCGAAACTTCGCTTGGACAGAAAGCTCTGCAACCTTTTCAATATCAACATCCTCGCATACTAAGACTGGAGCGTGACCGCCTAGTTCCATGGTGGCCTTTTTAAGGCCTGTTGCAGCTAAGCCTGCCAATAAGCGCCCTACAGCAGTCGATCCCGTGAAGCTGATCTTCTTTATGATAGGCGAGCTGATCAGGTGCTTTGAAACTTCAGAAGGCTCGCCGAACACAACATTCAAAACACCGGCCGGGAGTCCTTCTTCTTGCGCCGCGTGTGCTATTGCAATTGCTGTTGCTGGCGTCTCTTCGGCTGGCTTGATGATGCAGGAACAACCAGCTGCCAATGCGGTTGAGATTTTCCGTGCTGGCATATTCGCGGGAAAGTTCCATGGCGTGAAAGCAGCGACCGGACCGACCGGCTCGTGTAAAACGGTTAGCCGTTGGCCCTCAGCACGTCCGGGGATAATTCTGCCGTAGGTTCGCCGGCCCTCTTCCGCTTGCCAGTCAAAATGATCTGCTGCGACTAAAACTTCGAGCCGCGCTTCATTTAACGTCTTACCTTGTTCTTGTGTCAGGATAGCGGCAATTTGATCGGCCTTGTCGCGGATGAGGGTCGCTGTCCTGCGGAGTACCTTGGAGCGATCATAGGGAGATACTCTCCGCCATACTTCAAAGCCGCGTTTTGCTGCAGATAGCGCCCGATCTAGGTCCTCTGGCGAAGCTAGCGGCAACTGTCCAATTACTTTTCCGGTCGCGGGATTAACCACACCCTGTGTGGGGCGGCCACCTGCTCCTAACCAGGAGCAATCTACCAGCATTTTCAGTGGTGCATAATCAGACATAGATATCACCCTCACTTATGCGGTGCTGTTTTGAAAACCACCACGTTATGATGGTAGGCAGGTTTGCAGCGGAGACGTAGCTGCCGTGGCGAGTGTCGGTTAGGGCCGTGTCAGTGAGTTTATAGAGAGAACGCATGCTAGGCAGACAGCTTACGAAGTAACCCCTTTGTCCGGATCATGAGCTGGTTTTCAACATTCGAGGTTGTTTCAACCTCATGGAAACAGCTTAGAATTCTAGCTCAACTCGCCCATTCAACACTGTAGCGCTCTCACTACGAAAACCAGACACCCTGATGACCGAGTTACCAGCAACTTAGATGTCTCCGAATTTTTGCCTGTCGGAGGAAGCGCTTGTTATGGTCGGTTGCCAGGATAGAAAAAGATAGTGTGCCTAAATTATCCTTTTGGCCGCAACGTTGAACGCCCGCCGTCAACCGCCATCAGCTGACCAGTGATCCAGCTGGCCTCGTGTGAAACCAGAAACGTAGCAAGTGATGCTACATCTTGAGGTTCACCGAGACGCGGCAGCGCATGCATGGCGCCGATAGCATCTGCCATTTGTGCATTGCTGGTCAATTTCGAAGCAAGCTTGGTGCGCGTCAGCGATGGTGCGATACAATTTACCCGAATTTTGGGAGCAAGCTCTGCTGCCAGCGACCGCATAAGGCCTTCTACCGCGCCTTTCGCCATGCTGATGGAAGCATGGTTTGGAAAGCCCTGCGCGACGGCGACAGATGAAAACAGCACCACACTTGCGCCGCCTTCTTGCTTCGCTAGCGCAGGCAAAGCTGCCTGGACAGCCTCGGCCGCCCAGATCGCGTTAACGAGGTAATCACGTTCAAAATCTGCACGTGTGAGGCGCGCCAGCGGCTTTAAATTGATCGTTCCGATGGCAAAGATCAAGCCGGCTAGGGAGGCTCCCTGCGCTGCCTCTTCCGCAACACATGCAAAAGCACCAGCCTCATCGAGGTCGGCAAGTGTGAAACTGGCCCCAAGCTCACTGGCGAGAGGGGAGAGGAGGTCGTAATTGCGCGCCACAAGATGCAATTCGCGCCCTTGAGCATGGAGACGGCGTGCGCTCGCCTCGCCAATACCACCAGTCGCCCCGAAAATAACGATCTTGCCGGACATTCAAGCCTCCTTCACTTCGCTGTCACTCTACGTACCGGCGCAGGTAGCAGATCGGTCAGAGGTGTTTTGAAGGAAGGAGGCGTTTCAAATCTGGGTCGCGCAGCGGGGGGTATGTTCTGTCTACGGGTTTCCAATGGAGTGCTATCCCCAAAGACCTGCTGCGGCGCCTGGGTCCAACGGGCATGATGCGCCTGCGCCGTTCTGGCGATCACTGAGCCTGCTCCGCCGAGACGGGGCCATGTCCGTGCTAGCGGCGCCTCTGGAGGGGATGGTCGAGGCTCCCGTGCAGGTTTCCCGCCCTATGCCCGAGCAGCATGCCGCCACGAGCTGAGACCCCGCCAACCACCGCCTGAACAAGAAGTCAGCGCTTGCGCAGGATCATCGGCATGCCCCCGTTCGGGCGTAGCGTGATCCGCATCACCGGCTCCACCCGGTGTCCGGGGGCGAGGTCGAGTCGGGCCTGCTTCACGATGCTGGCCAGCAGGATGACTGCCTCCTGCAGGGCGAATCCCATGCCGATGCAGACCCTTGGCCCCGCGCCGAAGGGCAGATAGGCGAAGCGGTCGATCTTCTCTCGCTGTCCCGGCATGAAGCGCGTGGGATCGAAATAATCCGGCCGGTCCCAGAGCTTGCGGTGGCGGTGCAGAACCCAGGGCGAGATGACCACCGTCGTGCCCGCGCCAATGGGTCGCCCCGCCAGCTCGTCCGGCCCGATGGCTTCGCGGCTCAGGGAGGCGGCGGGCGGGTAAAGCCGCAGGGCCTCCTCGAAGGTGGCGCGGGTGCGGATGAGCCGGGGCAGCGCGGCCTCGCTGACGCCATCCTTAAGCGCCTCGTCCACTTCCTGCTCCACCAGCGCCCGCCATTGCGGATGCAGCGCAAGCAGATAGAGCGACCAGGTCAGGCCGTTGGCCGTGGTCTCATGGCCCGCGCCTATGAAGGTAAGCACATTGGCGCGCACGGAGGCCTCATCAAGGCCAGCGCCCGTCTGGGGATCGCGCGCGGCCAGAAGCCGGGTCAGCAGATCGCGGGGCGGCTCGCCTTCGGGCTGCTCTTCCAGCCAGCGCCGCCGGGCCGCCACGATGTCGTCCACCGCCGAGGCGAAGAAGCGCAGGGACGCGTCCGGCCTGCTTTTGCCGACGCGGGGCAACCAGTCAGGCGCCCCGATGATGTCGAGCGGATGCATCCGCCCGATGGCCTCGAAATAGGTCCCCATGGCGCTGGCGAAGATCGCGGGGTCGCGCGCCAGCCCCTGCGGGAAGATGGTGCGCTCCAGCACATCCATTGTCACACGGGACATTTCATTGGCGATATCAAGCCTCCGCCCCTGCCGCAGCGGCGCCCAGCGGGCCTCGAGCCAGGCGGCTGATTGGGCCATGGCGGGCAGGAATTCTGCCACCGCGCGGGGGGTGAAGAGTGGGGCCAGCGCCCGGCGCTGCATGCGCCAGTCCTCCCCCTCGGCGGTGAAGACCCCATCGCCCAATCCCGGCCGCAGAATGCGCAGTTGAAGGGCGTCCTTCCGGTAGTTGGCGACGTTGTCCACAAGCACATGGCGGATGGCGGCGGGATCGCTGACCACGGTCACGGAGCCCAGCACGCTCTCGCTCTGCACGATGGTCTGCTCGAAGCTGCGGCGGGTCCAGGTGGTCAGGGGGTTGCGCCACAGGCCCAGCAAAAAACCCAGTTGCCCGTGCGGCGTCTCGCGCGGTCTGGGCGCGGCTGGCCGGGGAGGCCTCCCACGCGCTTGCGAAGCCACAATTTCAGACCCTATTGATGATGCGACGGCTATGGACATTTGACCCTCGCGTGCAAGATGCGACGTCCATTTCCAGGCGCCAAGATGACAGATGGACGCGATTTCTTGAGCTGGCCCAACTCACGCCCTTGCGCCCGACGGAGTTGAGTAAGTGGTGCGTCGTCAAGGACGCCGCGCGCGAAACTGCTGCGTGCTTGGGGAAACAGTTGCAGAGGCGTCTGCATCCTTGCGTCTCTGGTCTGGATCTGGGCGGTCGAAGGGATCCGCCCGGACCGCTGGGCTGCCATCGGTGCGGCGATTCGCATCCTCGGCGCATCTGTTATCATCTTTGGGCCGCGCGTTGGCCAGTAAGCGGTAACTCGAAGGCCACCCAGAGTGTCGGGAATTCCCTCCATTATAAACCGGTTGCGAATGGCTGCGTAATATGAATATGCGCTTGATCGATATGATGCGTTGGACGACGAGTAAGGAACGCCAATGATACATCCCATTCATCGTGAAAATCACCTCATTGAACGGATCGGCTGGCTGCGGGCCGCCGTCCTGGGCGCAAATGACGGGATAATCTCCACTTCCAGCCTTGTAATTGGCGTTGCAGCTGCTTCCTCTACCTCAGGCGATGCTCTTGTTGCGGGAATTGCCGGTCTGGTTGCAGGGGCCATGGCCATGGCAGCTGGCGAGTATGTGTCTGTCAGTTCGCAAGCTGATACAGAAGAAGCTGATCTGGCCCGCGAGCGGAAAGAACTTTCTGAGCATCCCGAAGCTGAACTGGCGGAGCTGGCCTTAATCTATGTCGCCCGAGGCGTTGAGCCCGCACTGGCCCGACAGGTCGCTGAGCAAATGACGGCCAAGGATGCTTTTGCCGCTCATGCTCGAGATGAGCTCGGGTTGGCTGAACATGTAGTTGCCCGGCCGATCCAGGCTGCTTTGACCTCAGCGCTGACATTCTCAATTGGCGCATTCCTTCCGTTAGTTATTACATATCTATCTCCAGCTACATTGATTGCGCCGTTCGTGTCAGGTGGATCGCTTGTTTTTCTGGCGGCGCTTGGTGCCTTGGGAGCTAGCTTCGGTGGCGCATCCATATTGAAGCCCACAATCCGCGTTACTTTCTGGGGCGCATTTGCAATGGGTGCGACGGCAGCGATCGGGGCTCTGGTGGGGCATTCTGTTTGATCAGGAGCAATTGTTTGCTGACACTCTGCCGTATTTGTCCGGGGCGTAGAATTTCGCTCTATCACGCCTATCCGAGGTTTTGTCCATCTCGGGACCAAGTGATAAAAAAATAGACTTCCTACGAATTGATTTTTTAGCGTCTATTGTTGTAGCGCGCGGCGGCGACAGTCACGCTTAATCAGATGTTGGAGGCAACGTGTCTGCCGTGGGCGGAGCAGGTGGGGAGGGTGTTTGAATAACCGAGCGGACGATATTCAACTTGCAGAGCAGGCCCAGTGTTCTTTGCGAGTGTTTTCATAGCCGATGAAATTGGATTGTATTTCGGTCAGGAAGCCTTTTGCTTAATAGCGTTAGGTGCGCCCAAGAGCCCCGCCATAATTACGACGCTGCCTTTGTCATCCTTGACGATTACACGCAGTCCAGGGGCTGCGAACTGGCTTGTGAGCCTGTCGATAACGCCCCACGCGTCTGCTGGATCTGTGAGAGGTACGTTCTCAAGTGAATGAATAACGATATCAGCCCGCTTGATTGCGAAGTTGTATTTGGACATTTGGAATCTAAGGATTAAAAGTGCGTGCTGCTGGCTGGTTGGATCACGTGTTCAGCTCGAGGTGGTGAATTGACGCAGCTAATGCACTACATTATTGAGTACATCAAGGTTCTTCCAGCTGTGCCGCATTACTCTCGGTTGTCTTTTGATTTTTGGCTGATGTAAATTCGATCACGAGCATGCAATTAATTCTGTTTTCATTGGTTCAATTGTCTGCGCAAAGAGGCGTTGTCTACAGCCTTATTGAAAGAGACCGAATAGGTTGATAGTGCAGGGTGCTCCTTAGGTTGCCAGTTCACCAAAGCCGCGCTTGGGCCAGTAATAATTTCTTGGCTAAAATAACAGCAGCAGGCGCGTCATCAGCAACACCATCTGCGCCTACTTGAATTGCTGTTTCGGGCTGAGAGGTAAAGGCTGGTCCACCAACCATTACGCCGATGTAAGGATTTTTTGATAAGCGTCTGACCTCATTTATACCGCGACCGATCCCTTTAATCCCGTCCTGGTGGCTCAAGGCGAAACCCACAACAGCATACCAATCGCGGTCGACAATCTTTCCAATCTCTTTGATGCTCGGTCCCATAGAGATTGTTACATCCCAACCTGCGGCGCGCATAAGCTTACCAACCATACTGATGCCGAAAAAGTGTTTTTCTCCAGGATCCGTGATCAGCAATGCGCGATGTTGAAGATCAACAAGCGGAATATCCTCCGCAGCGCCAAAGGATGTCAACAATTCCTGTAAGCGCGAAACGCCAATTGCGACATCTATGAAGTCACAGAGGTCTTGATCCCAAAATTCTCCTAGCCGACGCGCAGTTGGCGCGAGGAGATGGACAAAGATAGTATCAATGGAATGACCGCGAGACCGCATTTTTTCGAAATAAGCCCGCGCAGCCAGATTGTCTGGCACCATCGTAAGGTTTCCGAATTCGGTGATCTCATCTTTTGTAAATGCATTCGCGCCTTCGTCGTTCAGCCTGGTGTTGGTATGTATCAACAAAAGCCTTGGAACGATCTGATCGACGATGACATCAGCTAACCGCGCCTGACGTTCACGAAGATCTGTCCTAGTGGATAACGCCTGACAGATGAGTCCATTTTTGGGATTCCCTGCGCTGCTGAACCGTGCGATTGGGTGTCATGCGCACCGGGATCAAATTCGACGTATCGCCGCC
>CAMDOY010000205.1 GCA_945903655.1 Rhizobium sp. Q54
TCGGTCATTTCTGTCTCCCGCCGGTCTCTCATCGCCTCAAGGCATGAACCTGATTAGGCGCGGCGGGGCAGAACCGTCAAGCGCGCCGCAGGGCCGCGCCCAGCACGGAGGTCACCGCGCCGGTCAGTTGCTCCAGTTCGCCATCGCCAATCACGAAAGCGGGGGTCAGATAGACCACGTTGCGGAAGGGACGGATCCAGACGCCCCTGTCGAGGAAGGCGGCCTGCAGGGCGCGGGGCTCGGGCAGGGTGTCCAGCTCCACCACGCCAATGGCGCCCATGACCCGCACATCCCGCACGCCCGGCAGGGCGCGGCAGGGGGCCAGCCCTTGCTCCAGCCGCGCCGCGATATGGGCGACCTGCGCCAGACGCGGCTTCGCCTCGAAGAGATCGAGCGAGGCGTTGGCGGCGGCGCAGGCCAGCGCATTGCCCATGAAGGTCGGCCCATGCATCAACGCCTTGTCGGCCTCATCGCCCCAGAAGGCGTCGAAGACATGCTTGCGCGCCACGGTGGCGGCCAGCGGCAGGGTTCCCCCCGTCAGCGCCTTGGACAGGGTGACGATGTCAGGCGTCACCCCCGCCGCCGCGCAGGCGAACATGGCGCCGGTGCGGCCAAAGCCCGTGAAGATTTCGTCGAAGATCAGCAGGAGCCCGAAGTCGTCGGCCAGCTGGCGCAGATCGCGCAGGACCTGATCGTCATGAAAGACCATCCCGCCTGCGCCCTGCACGCGCGGCTCCACCAGAATGGCGGCGAGTTCATGGGCGTGGGCCTCGACCAGCTTGCGCAACGCCGCCAGCGAATCCCCATCGCGCGGCAGATCGCCGATCACCTGAGGGGCGAAGACGCCTGCGAATTTGGCGTGCATCCCTTCTTCGGGGTCGCAGACCGCCATGGTGGCGAAGGTGTCGCCGTGGTAGCCGCCGCGAAAGCTCAAGATCCTGGTGCGCCCGGCCACGCCCCGGTTCATCCAATATTGCACCGCCATCTTCATGGCGACCTCGACCGAAACCGAGCCTGATTCGGTGAAGAACACCCGCTCGAGATCGCCGGGCAGCAAGGCCGCGAGGCGCGTGGCGAGCTTGTAGGCCTGCTCATGGGCGAGGCCGCCGAACATCACATGAGGCAGGCGGGCCAGCTGTTCACGCAGGGCCTGCGCGATATGAGGATGGTTGTAGCCGTGGCAGGCGGTCCACCAGCTGGCGATTCCGTCCACCAGCACGCGCCCGTCGGCAAGTGTCAGCCGCACACCCTCGCTCGCCACCACGGGGAGGGGCCGCGCGGCGGTTTTCATCTGCGCATAGGGCAGCCAGACGTGATCGAGGCCAGCCGTGAGCCAGCGCGGCTCAGCGCTGTCCAGCGGCGCCATCGGTGGTCATGCCGAGGCGCGAGAAGAGCGCGCCATCGCGATCC
This sequence comes from Rhizobium sp. Q54, assembly GCA_945903655.1. Lineage (GTDB taxonomy): Bacteria > Pseudomonadota > Alphaproteobacteria > Rhizobiales > Beijerinckiaceae > Terripilifer. The sequence goes on from CAMDOY010000205.1 coordinate 1,411, forward strand.
TCGCCCGGGTTGGGCGTGGTCAGGAGACGGTCGCCCGCGAAGATGGAATTGGCGCCTGCGATGAAGCAGAGCGCCTGCAACTCGTCGGTCATGTCCTCGCGGCCCGCCGACAGGCGCACCATGGAGCCAGGCATGGTGATGCGCGCCACCGCGATGGTGCGCACGAAATCGAGCGGATGCACCCGGCCCGCGCCCTCCAGCGGCGTGCCCGCCACCTGCACCAGCAGATTGATCGGCACGCTCTCGGGGTGGCTGGGCAGGGTCGCCAGCGCATGGACCATGCCCACGCGGTCATCGACGCTCTCGCCCATGCCCACAATGCCGCCGCAGCACACGCTCATGCCTGCGTCGCGCACCACGCTGAGGGTGTCGAGCCGCTCCTGATAGGTGCGGGTGGAGATGACCTTCGGGTAATATTCGGGGGAGGTGTCGAGGTTGTGGTTGTAATAATCGAGGCCAGCGACCTTCAGGCGGCCCGCCTGCGGGGCGGTGAGCATGCCAAGGGTCATGCAGGTTTCCATGCCCATGGCCTTCACGCCCTCGACGAGTTCGCAGAGGTCGTCCATGTCACGGTCCTTGGGGGAGCGCCAGGCGGCGCCCATGCAAAAGCGGGTCGAGCCGCTGCCCTTGGCCTCGCGGGCGGCCTGCATCACAGCCTCCACATCCACCAACTTGCTGGCTTTCAGGCCGGTGTCGTGGTGGGCGCTCTGCGGGCAATAGGCGCAATCTTCGGGGCAGCCGCCGGTCTTGATGGACATGAGGGTGGAGAGCTGGACCTTGGCAGGATCGAACCGCAGGCGATGCGCGCTCTGGGCGCGGAAGATCAGCTCGGGGAAGGGCAGATCGAACAGGGCGCGGATCTCGTCGCGGGTCCAGTCATGGCGCAGGTCGTCCTGCGGGGCCGCCGCGAGGGGGGCGGTGCGATGGAGGGAGGCGTCCACGGCGTTCATCGTCTGTCCTTCAGTTGCGCGCTTCTACATGCCTCTTTAGGGTCCGCCGGGCAAGCGCGAACCGCCCCTTTCTGGGCCAACCGCGACCTTTGGATAGGCCATGGACACGCTCGACGCATTCGCAAGGCGCAAGCTGGCGGCTCTGGAAGCGGCGGGGCTGCGGCGTGCCCTGCTGCCCACAGAGCGGCTGGACGGGGTCCATGTGCTGCGCGCGGGGCGCCAACTCATCAGCTTTTCCTGCAACGATTATCTCGGCCTCGCCCATGATCCGCGCGTGCTGGCCGCTGCCCATGGGGCGCTCGACCAGCATGGGGCGGGCGCCGGCGCCTCCCGGCTGATCACGGGCGAGCATCCCCTGCTGGGGGCGCTGGAGCGCCGCCTCGCCGCCTTCAAGGGGGCGGAGGCGGCTTGCGTCTTCGGCTCGGGCTATCTGACCAATGCGGGCGTCATCGCCACCCTCACGGGCGCCAATGACCTCGTGCTGCTGGACGAGCTGGTCCATTCGAGCCTTTTGAGCGGCGCGAAGCTGTCGGGCGCGCGGGTGCTGACCTTCCGCCATAACGATGTGAGCCATCTGCGTGAGTTGCTGGGCGCCCATCGCGGGGGCGCCGGGCGCTGTCTGGTAGCCACCGACGGGGTCTTTTCCATGGATGGGGATCTGGCGCCGGTGGGCGATCTCCTCGCCGCCTGCGAGGCCCACGACGCCTGGCTCCTGGTGGACGACGCCCATGGGCTGGGGGTGGTGAACGGCGGGCGAGGCGCGGCCCATGGCCATGCGGTGCCGCTCCGCATGGGCACATTATCGAAGGCGCTGGGGAGCTATGGCGGCTATGTCTGCGCCTCCGCCCCGGTGATCGATTACCTGAAGACTCGCGCCCGCACGCTGGTCTATTCTACCGCGCTGCCGGCCGCCACGGTGGCCGCCGCCCTGGCGGCGCTGGAGATCGTTGAAAGCGAGCCCGAGCGGGTCGCCCAGCCCCTGCGCAAGGCGCGGCGCTTCGCCGCGTTGATGGATCTGACGGAGGCCCAAAGCTGCATCGTGCCAGTGATTGTGGGCGAGGCGCGGCGCGCGGTGGCGCTGTCGCGCAAGCTGGAAGAGCGCGGCTATCTCGTGGGCGCGATCCGCCCGCCCACCGTGCCGCTGGGGACCTCGCGCCTGCGGGTGACCTTCTCGGCGGCCCATCGCGACGAAGATGTGGAGGCGCTGGCGGTCGCCATGCGGGACGTGTTGCGCGAGGAGGCTCCGTGAACGCCCTCTTCATCACCGCCACCGGAACCGATTGCGGCAAGACCTTCCTGACATCATGCCTCCTGCGCCATCTGCGCGCTCTGGGCCTGCCCGCCCGCGCCCTGAAACCCGTGGTGAGCGGCTTCGACGAGGCCTCGCCCGAGGGCTCAGACCCCGCCGAACTGCTGGCCGCCATGGGCGAGCCCCTGACGGCGCAGACCCTCGCCGCCATCGCCCCCCTGCGCTTCAAGGCCCCGCTGGCCGCCACCATGGCGGCGCGGATCGAGGGGCGGAGCCTGACGCTCGCCGACATCCTGCACGCCTGCGAAACCGCCATGCAGGACCCACGCGGCCCCCTGCTGATCGAGGGCGCGGGCGGGGTCATGTCGCCCTTTGCGGAGGGCGCGACCTGCCTTGACGCCATCAAGGCGCTGGGCCTGCCGTGCCTGCTGGTCACCGGGACCTATTTGGGCGCCATCAGCCACACGCTGACGGCGCTTGTCGCCATGCGGGCTGCGGGCTGTTCGCCCATCGCCATCGCGGTGAATGAGAGCCTCGGGTCAAACGTGAGCCTCGCCGACACCATGGCCGAGCTTGCGGCTTTCGCCCCTGACGCCACAGTAACGCCGATCTCCCGCAATGAGCGTGACTTCGCTGCGCTGGCGCGGGACTGCGGGCTCGCCACCTAAAGGCTTGGTGGGCGAAATCCCTCTGTTTCCTGCGTCAATTGGGTGGGCAAGCAAACCCTTGCCGAAGCCCTGCACGCGTGCCAGAACGCAGGCTCCGGTTTTCGAAAGGCTCCGCCGTGACGCATTTCGCTCTGTTATTCCAACCACTGACCCCGCGCCGAGGTTGACGGCCGCGCGTTGCGCGCCGCCTCGCCGCTGTCATCCCGTCCATTCAGGAAACCCCTTCATGCCCTCGCAAGCCCAATATGTCCTCGCCCTGTCCTGCCCCAACCAGCCGGGCATCGTTGCCGTGGTCTCGACCTATCTCTTCGAGCACAACTGCAACATTCTCGACGCCCAGCAATATGACGACACGGAATCGACCATCTTCTTCTGCCGCATCGTCTTCGACCGGGTGGAGGATTTCGAGAACCTGCGCGCGGGCTTCGCCCCCATCGCCGAGCGCTTCACGCTGAACTGGCGCATGCATCCGCGCGACGAGAAGAAGCGCGTGATGATCCTGGTGTCGCGCTTCGACCATTGCCTTGGGGATCTGCTCTATCGCTGGCGCATCGGCGAATTGAACATGGACCTTTCCGCCATCGTCTCCAACCATCCGCGCGAGACCTACGCCCATCACGATTTCGACGACGTCCCCTTCCATCACCTGCCGGTGACGCGCGAGACCAAGATGGAGCAGGAGACCCAGCTGTGGGAACTGATCCGCTCCACCAGGACCGACATCGTGGTGCTCGCCCGCTACATGCAGATTCTCTCCGATGGCCTGAGCGCCAAGCTGATGGGGCGCTGCATCAACATCCATCATTCCTTCCTGCCGGGCTTCAAGGGCGCCAATCCCTATACCCAGGCCCATCGGCGCGGCGTGAAGCTGATCGGCGCCACCGCCCATTATGTGACGGCGGATCTCGATGAAGGCCCGATCATCGAGCAGGATGTGGAGCGCATCTCCCATCGCGATACGCCCGACGATCTCGTGCGCAAGGGCCGCGACATCGAGCGCCGGGTGCTGGCCCGGGCGCTGCGCCACCACCTGGACGACCGCGTCATGGTGAATGGCCGCAAGACCATCGTCTTCTCGGATTAATCGGCGGGCCGACGCAGGGACCAGTTGACCGATTGCGCTTCGCCGGGATCGTCCTTGCGAAGCGGCGCCAAAGCGAGCGATTGGGCGAGCATATCCGCGTCCTTCGCCCGCGACGCCGCATCATGGATGGTGATGAGCGCGCCTTCGAGCTGCACGATCCTGAAGAGCTTCGCGGCGTTGGCGGGGGCGAGGCGAATGCAGCCATGGGAGGCCGGACGGCCCAGCTGCGCCACAGAGCTGGTGCCATGAATCGCATAGCCCTCATGGAAGAAGATCGAATGGGGCATGGGCGCCATCTGGTATTTGCGGGAGTAATGCATTTTCTGCAGCCTATAGGGCGTGTAGCTGCCGGGCGGAGTGACGAAACCCTTGCGCCCAGTTGAAATCGGCCAGGTCATGATCTCGCCAGAGGCTGTTTTGACCAGCATGCGCTGGCTGGGAATGTCGATGTCGATATGGACCGCCAGAGCCGGTCCCTGCGCCATACAAAAGCCGCCCGCCACGAGTGATGATAGAAAGAAGCTACGCATGAACGCCCCCGCAACAACGGGAACAGGCTTAAGCCAAGCGGTTTGAACTTGATCTTAACAGTGATGGCAGGATTTTCGGGGCGGCGCGTTTTTTGATTTTCATGGTTAAGCATTGGTGAAGGTCTTGAAGGGAGACTGAGCGCATGACTGCATCACGCCTCGCCATAGCCTTCGCCGCGCTCCTCATCAGCGCGCCCCTGCAGGCGCAGGACAAGGGCTCGCTGGAGCCCCGTACCCTGCCGCCGCTGGCGAAGCCTGATGATCCCGCGACCCCGGCCAAAGACCTCTTCGGCCGCAAGACGACGCCCTCGCAACAGAAGCCTGGTGTGGTCGGCTTCTACGCCAAGGGCTGCCTTGCGGGCGCCGACATGCTGCCCATCGATGGCGAGGCCTGGCAGGTCATGCGCCTGTCGCGCAACCGCAACTGGGGCCATCCGGCGCTCACGAGCTTTCTCAAGCGCACCGCCAGCGAGCTTCGCGCGGCGCAGATCTGGCCGGGCTTTCTGGTGGGCGACATGTCCCAGCCGCGCGGCGGACCCATGCTCACCGGCCACGCCTCCCACCAGATCGGCCTCGACGCCGATGTCTGGCAGACCCCCATGCCCGACCGCCAACTGACCCGCGCCGAGCGCGAGGAGATGTCCGCCACCCAGATGGTGCGGCCCGACCGGCTCGACATTGACCCCGCGCGCTGGACGCCCGCCCATATGGCGATGCTGAAGGCTGTGGCGGAAAAGCCGGAGGTGCAGCGCATTTTCGTCAATGCGGCGATCAAGAAGGCCATCTGCCGGGATGCGCGGGGCGATCGCTCCTGGCTGTCAAAGATGCGCCCCATGTATGGGCACGACTACCACTTCCACATCCGCCTCTCC
>CAMDOY010000206.1 GCA_945903655.1 Rhizobium sp. Q54
GATCATTTATACTGATGGAACTTCAGACACAAAGACGCAGCCTGTTAGCAATGATGCGAAGCTTTATACAAAATCCACTGCTGCTAACGGTCAGGCTGTCAGTGTTGACGGCAACGCAAACTCCAATATGAGCGGCTCGAAGGTGCAAAGCTACCTCTCGACAATTCAGGCAGGCTCGCTGTTCGATCTAATGCTAAAATAAGTACCAACGGCGAAGGACCGATCAGAAAATTCCTTCGTAAAGAAACCGGCGTCACCTCGGCTTGGGGGCGGAATGGGTGACGCTAGTCTACCCTTGGCAGACTGACGCTATAAAATTGTATCTTACTTCCGTTGTGATTGTTGTAATAGCAAGAAGATTGGCCTATGAATCCGTCGCCAATCAATCTGGTGCTCTAACTAAATTCATCTGAACTAGCCGCATATGAGGATCAAATGTCCATTACTGCTCGTGAACTGAAGCAACTTCAGAAAATCGCTGCTATCGCTAATCAAATGGTTGCCAAGGCCGAAGCCGCTATGGCTGCTGCCGCTGCGAAAGCTGTGGAGCCTGTAAAGGCACCGGCGAAGAAGGCGGTTGTGAAGGCTGATACTAAGGCCTCGAAGAAAGCTGCTCCCAAGGCCGCTAAGGCCCCTAAGGCTGCTAAGACGACCGCTAAGGAAGTCGCTCCTAAAGCCACCAAAGCTCCTAAGGCCCCCAAGGCCCCCAAGCCACCGGCTAAGACAGCTGCCGCCAAGCGTACTCGCCGTACCGGTGACGAGCTGGTTGCTTTCCGCCAGATGCTTGCCAATGAGCGCAATGGTGGAATGCCGGTTGCTGCGCTTGCTAAGCAGCATGGTGTCTCGACCGCTTATATCTATTCGATCTAATAACTTCTGGATCATGATGATGGCGGGATTTGAGGAAACTCATCCCGCCATTTTCATTTGGACAAATTCCGATGAGCGATTGCTGGTTAAGGGTTTTCCCATCAATCAACTCGTTACTTCAGGGCTGTTAACCCGTCCCTGACGTTCAGTGTATTAATTTATATCCACCATCACAGGTTATCAGGTGGACGAAGACTTTTGGGTTTGGCTCTATTTTTTGGCGAAGACGATAGATGTGGCTCTCTAGCGTATGGGTATTAAATGATATCAAAGATCCCCATATTTCTTTGTGGAGTTCTTTAGAACTTACCATCTTCTCAGATGCACGATGAAGATGTTTCAAAAGTTCAATCTCCTTATTCGTAAAAAAAAGTTTTTGTCGATTGAGCCCTATACCAAGTTTTTTTTGAAGATGGATAGTGTATTGACCAATAACAAAAATAGATTCACTACTCATTTTGTAATGACGGAGAAGCGAGCGAATACGTGCGACTAGTACAGGAAAGCTGAACGGCTTAATCAAAAAATCGTTCGCACCCAGATCAAGGCCCTTCACTAGGATGTCCTCATCGGGTTCAGCAGTAAGGATAACTATAGGGCATTTGACCCCTTGATCCCGGATCACTTTCAACAGATCGAGACCGTAGCTATCAGGAGGGCCAAGATCTAAAATAATGAGATCTGGCAAGTCGGCTTTTAACAATTCCAACCCACGTTGCGCCGTAGCAGCTTCAATCGGGATAAATTCTTCATGCAGAATCAATTTTCTTGCGATCAAATCACGCAGAGAAGCATCGTCTTCAATGATCAAAATTTTATGTCGCAAGGGCATTGAAGTGTCAGCCTATCAACTTTTCAAGTCTTTCCATCGGTATCGTGACCTTACCCAAATATCTTCAGAAGGAAAGGAGAGGACCCAGGTCGAAAGGAGACACGATGTCGCGATCAGCTAGATGACATGCTGGGTGGCTTCGGCGGCTCTGGTCGCTCCGGAACAATTGCTCCCACCTTCCGCTTCTTCAATCTCTCATTGTACTGGTTAAGCCTCTGGCGAAAGTGTTCCTGCTTGGCCTGGAAGGCAGCTTGGGCGGCATTGCGATCCAAGTTTGCGCTGCGTTGGTGTTCTATGTCGGTGACAACTTCGGTTATTTTCATCGTTTGTATTTAGCCGAGGTTCAAAAATGACGTTTTTCGAATCCCGACATATACCATATATTGTGCTTTCTGAAATCTGAAAATCAACTAATTGATTATTCTATTTAAAATAAGAAAATTCTGGGTTTGAAAACAGCTACCAAGCCGCGCCCGCACAGGAGCTACATCACGGCGAGCATCTAGACGCAAACATGCGCAGGACGTTCCACAGCACCCTGCGGTACCCGTACGTGTTCACTTGCGTGTCCCGCTAGCTGTGTAGCGGGCTGCTCTGCGAACCCCAGCTACGACCCCTGCAAAGCAATCTTTGACGCTGGCTAGCATTGCGGACTGCTCGGAGTAGGGAGCAAAATATCGCAGCCGGTTTCTGCTCTGCAGTCGGCTCGCTCAATCAGTCCATGGCTCTAATAGTAGCACAGGACTACCTATCTAATTTGCTGTCATGTGCACATTGTGTCAACCGGAATGATTGCTGAAAACCTCTATCAACCGATATCTTTCCGGTTGACGACCTTTGAAATCGAAGCGCAATAAAAGCCCTGGTTTCTTCACCGATATCGGTCTCAGAAATCACATCGTGGCTCTCATAGTAGCACAGGACTACCCAACTAATGTGTTGTCATCTGTCCATTGCGTCAACCGAAATGATTGCTGAAAACCCCTGTCAACCGATATCTTTCCGGTTGACGTAGTTCGTATTAGACACAAAAATACAAGTGCTAGCTAAATGCTATCATGGGAAATCTGGACTGATGTCGCGAGCCAGATGCAGAGCAGAAACGCCACCTATCATAGCGTGTACGTCCGTGATCTCGCTTCAACGAATGACCAGATTGACTTTACAAGATTTCGGACATGCGTCCGTGCTTTTGATGGCAATCTATTTGGTGGCAGATTCTGCAAGTTGACGGCATGGAAGCATTTCTTGATCGGAGCAATGTTATCCAGTTTCCCGGACGTTGAGCGTATCGGTCAGCCTCCAGTTTGACAGAATGTTGTACAGGGCAGGGGATTGGTTTATGGTTGGAAGACATGAGGCGCTGAGATAGTATCATTAAATCAATAAGTTAGAGTGTTTAGGAAATAATTCCTGTTGTACAGGTGTTGTATACGGTTGATAGCGTGTCTAAAACATCAAGAATATCAATGGTTTATGTGGCTAGCAGTATGCTAAACGCTAGTGCGGTCCAGCCTGCAAGGCTGGGGTACCAAACAACAAGAAAGCTGCTCGAAAGGGCAGCTTTTTTTATGTCTTGTCGTCTGGAACGCGAAATGTAGGCGATGCGTCAATCCGGTCCCGTCAATCTCCGCCCCGCTTTGTTGAGATGCCAGAAGAAGATCGAGGCAATCGATCATATTTTGATAAGTTTGTTACTGCTCAATAACGTTGACAAATCAGTCACGCGATGGTGCCGTGCAGTCACCAACTCTTGATGGAGACTGATCGATGTGTGTTGTTTGTGATGTTAATCTTGGCCGTCGTGGCTTTCTTGGTTTGGCTGGGGCAGGGCTTGCAGCTTCCTTGCTCCCCACGAGCGCTTTCGCCGCTGGTGGGCCTACCACGTCTCTCACCGCTGATCAGGCGCTGGCCAAGTTGAAAGAAGGCAACGCCAAGTACGTCTCCTCGCCGCAACTTTGCGCAGCCGATCTGTCCAAGACCCGTGAACAAGTCGCCAAGGCGCAGGCTCCCTGGGCGACGATCATCAGCTGCGCGGATAGCCGCGTGCCTCCGGAGCTGTTGTTTGGCGGTCAGGGCGTGGGTGAATTGTTCATCGCGCGCAATGCTGGCAACATGGTCGATACAGCCACCATGGGCACCATTGAATATGGCTCAGCCGTTCTTGGCGTGCCCCTGATTGTGGTGCTGGGTCATGAGCGCTGCGGCGCTGTCGCTGCGGCCTGTGAGATCGTCGAAAAGAAGACGAAATTCCCCGGGTCGATCGGCCCGATGGCTCAGGCGATCGTCCCGGCCGCCAAGGCGGTTCGCGGCAAGCCCGGAGACTTCGTGGATAACGCCGTGCGTGAGAGCGCCAAAATGACCGCAGCCAAAATCGCCAAGCAAAGCAAGATTATTGCTGGCCTTGTAAAGGCGGGCAAGGTGAAGGTGGTCGCTGGGCGCTATGACCTTGACGAGGGTAAGATCGAGTTCTTCATCTGATCGGCTTCGATTAAAAAAGAACGTTTCCTTGCGTCATGCAGGGAAGCGTTTTTTTTTGCCGGGAGAGCCGATGCAAAGTTGCGCAAATCATGCTGCGGGACGTTTCACAAGACTTTCCTTTGCTGGATCGCCATTTTATGCGGGGTGCAAAGCCATTTATGCGCCCACGCAACCCCCGCCTAGTCGAAGGGATAGACGCCTGACTGGGGCGTCCATGCTTTCTCTACCCCATACATGCCCGAGCGCAGCATATTCTCCCAGGATTCGCTGGTCGTAGCCCCGATATGTGGCGATGCGAACATCTGGGCGTGATGAATGAGCGGGTTGTTATTGGCGGGCTCGATGGCGAAGACGTCGAAGCCGGCGCCCGATATATGGCCGGAGTCCAGCGCGTCTTTCAGGGCCTCTTCATCCACCAGCGTGCCACGCGCGATATTCACCAGGATCATGCCCGGTTTCAGTTTCGCAATGTTCTCGCGTGTATAAAGGCCGATGGTCGATGAATTGCGCGACAGATGAATGGTCAACACATCCGACCGTGCGAAAAGCTCATCCTGACTGACCTGCTCGAGATCATACTCTTTGCAGAAATCAGCCATGGCGACCTTGTCGCAGATGATGATCTTGACGCCGAAGGGTTGCAACAGGCGCACCACTTCTTTTCCGATATGGCCGCATCCGTGTATGCCGATGGTCTTGCCACGTAGGTCGGCGCCGAAACCCACGGGCCCCTTCCACTCACCCTTGCGCAGGATGCTGGAGAAATAATGGACCTTGCGATTGGCGAGGATCATGTAGCAGATGGCCAGTTCTGCGACGGAGACCTTGTTGACCCCAGGCGCCCACCAAAGCCTGACATTGTGCCGGTTCAACAGCTCGGGATCTATATGGTCGACCCCCGCTGAGCAGAGGGAAAGCACCCTAAGGTCTGGCAAGGCGCTGAGCACTTTTTCTGTAATCGTTTCGATGCCGATGATGGCGGCCTCATAGCCGCGCAGATAGTCAATCAATTGGTCTTCATTGAAGCGCATTCTGTCGGTGCGAAATTTCGCGTCAGGATAGATGGTCCGCAGCTCGTCCTTCAGATGGGGAAAGAAATCGAAATAGGGAATGGTGACGGCGACCTTAGGCATTTGCGTTTCCTGTCATTTTTCTGGCGTGTCAGACAATGTAGATGCTAGGACGGGCGCATCCATGCATCCCTTGTAAAGGATGATCCGGCGCCTCGCCAGATGGCGGCGGCGACGGTCAGGCGCTGTGGTCAACGCCAATGGCGCTCTGGCGCCCGCAGCTGGGATCCACTAGGTTCCCATGCGGTCAGGGCTTGTACGGCGAGATGGGGAGGAAAATTATGCAATTAAGGTTTTTGCTCCTAGCTTTTTTACTTATGCTTCCGATTTTTGTTCATCCGCAGGCCAGAGCGCAAGACGTCGATGGACAGGCGAAGCAGGAGAGCCTGTCATTTGGGCTGCAAGAACAGGCGGAAGTCTGGACCAATCTGGCCGGCGGTCGGCGACGGGGTGTGACCGGGAATGGTTTGCTGACGCTGAACATGAATGCTGATCTTGGAGCCCTGGCTGGGCTTGACGGCTGGCGTCTCTATGGCAGCGTTGTTCAGATCCATGGGCGGGGGGTCGCCCAGGATCTCGTAGGAAATATCCAAACTGTCAGCGGTCTTGAGGCCACACGCGCCACAAAACTCTACAATCTCTGGGTCGAAAAAAAGCTTCTTGATGGTCGGCTCGACCTTCGGATTGGTCAGGAAGGCGCCAATGATGAGATGATGATCTCTCAACAGGCGCAAATCTTCTTGAATTCCAGCTTTGGCTACCCGGCGCTTATGGCCGCCAACCTTCCGTCAGGGGGGCCAAATTTCCCCATAGCGGCGCCCATGGCGCGCTTGAACGTCAGGTTTGGCGATGCCCTGTCCTGGTCAGGGGCGATTTTCAATGGTGACCCTGCGGGGCCCGGCAACGGAGATCCGCAGATCCGCAATCGCTATGGCGTCGCCTTTCGTCTGCGGGACGCCCCGCTGATTTTCAACGAGTTATGGTTCCGTCCCGAGGGGGCCTTCGCGGGATCTTTGCCCGGCCTTTGGAAAGTGGGCCTGTGGCGCAATGATGGGGATTTCACTGACCAGCGCTTCGATCCCACTGGCGGAAAGCTCGCAATCACCGGCGCCAGCGGGTTCCAGCATCGGGGTAACCATGCTTTTTATGGGGTTATTGATCAACAGGTCTGGCGGCGGCCGGGTACGGAAGATCAGGGGCTCGGCGTTTGGGGGTTGGCGATGGTCTCCCCTCAGGACCGGAACCTGATTGACCTTTTCGTCGAAGGCGGTTTGACCATGAAGGGCCTGTTGGAGAGCCGCCCCAAGGACACATTTGGGCTCGCCTTCGCCTATATGCGCACGAGCAAGTCGGCCAGGGCCTACTACGAAGACGGCTATGCGGCGGGAACGGGATTGAGGCCTATCCAAGGCTATGAATTGGTAGGAGAAATCACCTATCAGGCGATCCTTTCC
>CAMDOY010000207.1 GCA_945903655.1 Rhizobium sp. Q54
TGCGCCTGCACACCACCGTGGTGCATCCGTCCGAAATGTTCTGGCGGCAGCTGAAATATGCTGATTTCGACGTTTCGGAAATGTCGGTTTCCTCCCTGCTGATCGCGGCCTCGCGGGGCGATTACACCTGGGCGGCGATCCCGGTCTTCACCTTCCGCATGTTCTTCCACACCCGCATCCTCGTGCGCGCCGATCGCGGCATCAAGACCCCGCAGGATCTGCGCGGCAAGCGGGTGGCGGTCCCCGAATATCAGCAGACCTCGGCCATCTGGTCGCGCGGGATCCTGCAGCATGAATTTGGCGTCGACGCCCGCGACGTCGAATGGTTCATGGAGCGCACCCCCGACATGAGCCATGGCGGCTCCACGGGCTTCACGCCGCCCGAGGGCGTGCGCCTCAACCGCATCCCCCCCACCACCAACATCGGGGAGATGCTGGTGAAGGGCGAGGTGGACGCCACCCTGCTCTATCTCACCAACACCAATCTCGTGGACCGCAGCAGCATCGACATCTCGCGGGTGCCGGAGGTGCAATATCTCTTCCCCGACCCCATCGCAGAAGGAAAACGCTTCTACGCCAAGACCGGGATCTACCCGATCAACCACACGGTGGTGGTGCGCCGGGAGTTGCTGGAGAAGCATCCCTGGATCGCCCTCAACCTCTATTCCGCCTTCCTCAACGCCAAGAACGACGTGACCCGCCGCTCGAAGGCGGCCATGGGGCCATGGCTGGAGGTGGGCGCGCTGGGCGATCAGGCGGAGAAGGGCTTCAGCGCCGATCCCTTGGCCTATGGGGTGAAGGCGGCGCGGCCGGTGCTGGAGACCGTCGCGCAATATCTGAAGGAACAGGGGCTCACCAGCCGCCGGGTGGCGCTTGACGAAGTCTTCGCCAAGACCACCCTCGACGTCTGATCAGGGCCGCGCAAACCCCGCCGCGTCGAACGCTGCGCGGCAGGGCTCCTGCGCCAGGAAGGCGAGAAAATTCTTGGCGGCGGGCGCCGCGTCGCGGCCGAGGGCGACGGCGTATTGGGTGGTCAGCTGGACCTCGTCCGGCAGCCAGGCGCCGATCTCGACCCCCTCCACCGCCACGATCTCCGTGGATTGGGTGAGGCCGAAGGGGGCGCGCCCCTCGGCCACTTCCTTCATCACGTTATAGCCGCCGATCCGCAGGATCGTACGATCCGCCAATTCGTCGATGAGGCCGAGGCGCTCCAGAACCTTCTGCATATGGTTGCCCGCCGTGCCGCCGCCAGCCGGATCGCCCCGCACAATGACGGGGGCTGCGCGCAGGGTGCGCACGAAGGCCTCGAGGGTTGAAATATCCGGCGGCGTCTCGCCCCGCCGCACGCCCAGCGCCACCCGCGAAACGCCCATGACCACAGGCGCGCCGCCCAGCAGCCCGCGCCCGGCGAGCGCCTGCAGGGAATCGAGGGAGGACGCCGTGATATCGCAGGTCTCGCCCTCGCCAAGACGGCGCAGGATGGCGCCGGAGGTGTCGAAACGCGCCAGGGCGCCCTGCCCGGTTTGCGCATGAAACAGCTCGGCGCAGGCTGTGATCGCCTGGCGCACGGCGCTGGCCGACAGGATGCGCAGGCCGGATTCGCCCTGCGCGCCGATGATGGTTTGGTCAGACATGGTTTCCCCCTCGCATGTGCGCCGACCATAGGGGATGGCGGGCGCGCTGGCGAGGGAGGGGCTGGCTACCGCTCGCCCGACTGCTGGTTGTGAACCTGATCCTGCAACTGCTCGTTCTGGATCTCGCGGCCATCAAGCCCCTGGGAATCCGGGCGGCGGCTCTTGTCGCGGTTGGACAGAACCTCGTTGTCGCCGATCTTGTTTCCGGGCGTCTCGGTCATGGCGCCTGCGCCTGACCCCTTGTGATGAACGCCCTCGCCGAGCTTCTTGTGATTCGCATTGGCCATGATCGCCTCGCTCCTCGCCCGACCGTCGGACGCAGGGGTGAACGCGGCAGGGGCGGCATCGTTGCAGCTTGACGTGACTGAAAGACTTAGGCCTTAGCCCCCACCTTGTCTCGAACCCCCATTCAGGCGAAAGTGCCTGAAACTGGCGCAGCCCCCATGCCGCGCCCCCGGGAGAAACAGATGAGAGAAATCACCACCCTGCGCCTCGCCGCCGCCCTTGGCCTTGGCCTGTGCCTGACGGCGCCCGCCGTGGCTGCCGATTTTCCCAGCCAGCCCATGAAGATCGTGGTGCCCCTGCCGCCGGGCAGCGCGCCGGATTTTCTGTCGCGCATCATCAGCGCCTCGTTCCAGCAGCAATGGGGCCAGACGGTCATCGTCGAGAACAAGCCCGGCGCCGCCCAGAATGTGGGCGCCGAGCAGGTGGCCCGCGCCGCGCCCGATGGCCATACCCTGCTGACCGCGCCGCCGCCGCCCATCGCCCTGAACAAATATCTCTTCCCCAACCTGAAATATGATCCCGACAAGTTCACGCCGGTGACGGTGATCTGCAGCGTTCCCAATGTGCTGCTGGTGCGCAACACCCTGCCCGCGACCAATCTCGCCGAGTTCGTGGCGCTCGCCCGCAAGCCCGGCGGCCTCAACTACGCCTCCACCGGCGCAGGCAGCACCCTGCATCTGACCGCCGAGATCATCCGCGCCAAGACCGGCGCCGATCTCGTGCATGTGCCCTTCAAGGGCACGGGCGAGGTGATGAACGAGCTGCTGGCCGGGCGCATAGACTTCGCCTTCGCCAATCTGCTGGACGCCTGGCCGCACATCAGCTCCGGCGGCATGCGGGCGCTGACCATCGGCTCGGAAAAGCGCGACCCCAGCTTGGCCGACATTCCCTCGCTGAGCGAAATGTGGCCCGACCTCGTCTCCACCACCTGGTTCGCCGTGGTCGCCCCGCCCGACACCCCCCGCGAGATCGCAGAAAAACTCTCGGCTGGCATCCGCACCGCCTTCCAGGCGCCGGAGGCCGCCAAACGCCTCGCGGACCTGCGCGCCACCGCCGTGCTGAACACGCCTTCGGAGGCCGCCCGCATCTTCAAGCAGGACAGCGAACGTTGGGGCGCTGTCATCAAGGCGAACAATATCAAGGGGGAGTGAGGGGCGGGAACCGCAGGAGTTCTTGACCTGCCGGTCATTGTGGCTAGGGTCCCCCTCCCGCATCGCCGCGCGATGACCCAGCCATGAGTCCCCATGCCAGACGCTCCTTCAGCCCGCACATCCGATGCGGCGGGCTCCCTCGGCCTTGATTTCGGCACCACCAATTCTGTGGCCGCTCTTGTGCGGCCCGATGGCTCCGTCGAGACCGCCCGCTTTCCCCATGGGGGCGTGACCGAATCCGTCTGCCGCTCGGCGATCAGCTTTTTCAACACGAAGGGGACCACCCTCACCGAGGTCGGCCCCTGGGCGGTGGACCGCTATCTGGCGGACCCCATGGGTTGCCGTTTCCTGCAATCCTTCAAGACCTTCGCCGCCAGCGGCTCGTTTCACTCCACGGCCATCCATGGCAAGGCCTGGCGCTACGAAGAGCTGATGGCCGCCTTTCTGGAGAAGATGCTGGCCCAGTCCGAGCCGCCGCTGACGCAATCCGCGCGCAGGCTCGTCATCGGGCGGCCCGTGACCTATGCGGGCCATGCGCCGGACGCGGCGCTGGCCCAGACCCGCTATCTGGCGGCGCTGGCCAAATGCGGCGTCGAGGATGTGCATTTCGTATATGAGCCGGTGGCGGCGGCCTTCTATTTCGCCCAGCGGCTTGAGCGCGACGCCACGGTTCTGGTGGCGGATTTCGGCGGCGGCACCAGCGATTTCTCCATTGTGCGCTTTTCCCTGGGCAAGGAGGGCCTGCGCGCCATCCCCATGGCCAAGACGGGCGTGGGCCTGGCGGGCGACCGGTTCGATTTCCGCATCATCGACAATGTGGTCTCGCCCCAGCTCGGCAAAGGCAGCCGCTACAAGAGCTTCGACAAGATGCTCGATTTTCCGACTCATTACTTCACCAACTTCGCCGCCTGGCATCAGCTGGCCATCATGAAGGCCGGACCCACCCTGCGCGAGCTGCGCCAGCTCGCCAAGGCGAGCGACGCGCCCGACGAAATCGAGATGCTCATCACCATCATCGAGGAGGATCTGGGCTATCCGCTCTACAAGGCGGTGTCGGAGGCCAAGCTCGCCCTCTCCCACAACGAGCAGGCGCAGCTCTCCTTCAACAGCGAAGGCATCGTGATCGAGGGGATGATCGAACGCGCTGATTTCGAGCGCTGGATCGAGCCGGACCTGCTGCGCATCGATCAAGCCGTGGAGGCGGCGCTGGAGCAGGCGGGGCTGGCGGCGGGCGAGATCGACAAGGTCTTCCTCACCGGCGGCACCTCTTTCGTGCCCGCCGTGCGCGCGCGTTTTGCGGCGCGCTTTGGCGAGGAGCGGCTGGAGACCGGCGACCAGCTGCTCTCCATCGCCTATGGGCTCGCGCTCATTGGCGAGACGAAGGACATCGAGCGCTGGACCGTGCGCGAGGGGTAGCCCCGCGCACGATCCGCAGGTGATTATTGTGCGCGCTTCGCCGCCTCGTCGATCAGGCTCGCATCGACATATTTGCCGATCTCGATCTTGTCCTTCAGGAAGCCCAATTGGCGCTGCAGATCCATATTGGCCTGGAAGGCGGGGATATCGACCTTGAGGGTGGGGTCGCGGTAATAGTCCTTCTGGGAATAGAGCCAGCCAGCGAAGAGCGCAGGCGGGGCCTTGGCGAAGTCGGAGGCGATTTTCGCCGCTTCTTCCTGGTTCTTCGGGTCAAGATACCAGCGCGTCGCCACCATGGCGTCGGCGAGGAAATCCACCATCGCGGCGCGGTTCTTCTTCAGGAAGTCCGCATGGGCCACCCAGACGCCCAGCGCCGATTGGCCCATGGCGTCGCGCTGGGTGAAGAGCACCGTCGAATTCTTGCGCAGCTCGGGGTCATTGTGAAAGGGTGGCGCGGCGGGGATCAAGTCCACCTTCTTTTCCAGCAGCATGGCCTTCATGGCGCCAAAGCCCGCCTCCACCACGGTGTAATCGCGCTTGTCCTGCAGGCCCGCCTTGTTCAGCATGGCGCGCATGGCGACATCCACCGCGCTGCCCGCAGCATTGGTGGCGAGCACCTTGCCCTTGAGATCGGCCACGGTCTTGATGCCGCTGTCGGCGCGCACCATGAACTCATTGCTGTGGTAGCCCTGCGCCCCATCGACGAATTCATTGGCGAAGATGCGCAGATCATCCATGCCCGCGTTCTGGATCGCCAGACCCATGGAGGTGAAGCCCAAAAGCCCCACGTCGATCTCGTTCACCGCCAGCGCGGTGATCATGGGCGGCGTGCCCTGGAAGCGCACGGGCTCCAGCACATAGGTCTTGCCGAGGTTTTTGGCGAGGCCGGACTTGGCGAAGAGGATCGGCCCGATATTGGCGGCGGGGATGATCCAGGCGAGGCGGATCTTCAACGGCTCGGCCTGAGCCGCAAAGGTGGAGGCGAGCATGGCGGCGGCGGCCGCGGCTCCCGTCAGAAAGTGTCCCAAACGCATGATGCTCTCCCTTGGTTTTTGTTGAACAGGTCTGTCAGGGTGCCGAAGCCGCCTCAGCGTGAATGCGCAGAAGCTCCGGAATGGTGTCGGGCCGCCTGCGGCCAAAGCCGCATTCGGTTCCAATCATGAAATCCTTGATATGGCGGCGCGCGCTCGCCAACCGCGCCCGGGTGCCGATGAGCCCATCGGTGTGATGGACGAGGCCGAGGCAGATCTCCGTCGCAGGCCGCAGGGCGAGCCTGCCCAGCGGGGCGAAATAGGCGTCGTCCGTGCGGTCGCGCGGCACGGGTAGGTGGATCAGCTGAATGTCGCGATGGGTCCCTGCCGTGACGCGATTGGCGAATTCCACCATGTCGCCCATGTCGGTGGGATCGACCACATGTTTGTGGTTGGAGTCGCCGTAGCAAAAATGCAGCAGCAGATCGACATCGGCGGGCACGCGATTGCAGAAGCCGATGAGGATGCGGCTGAAGGTGGCCTGCATCTCCTCCTTGGTGCCGCCATAGCTGCTCGCCTCCGCCCGCTCCAACCGCGCGAAGACGGCGGAGGCCACATCGAACTGGATGGCGAGCTGGTCATGGGGGATGAGGGCGGCGATGGCGTCGAGCTCATCCATGACGGCGGCGTTATAGATGGGATCGACGGCGGCGTGGAGATCATCCTCCAGAAACAGCCAGAGCACGGAATGGGCGGGCACCAGATCGACCTGAAACTTCACAGGGGCGGGAATGCGCCCCTGCGCCTTAAGCGCCTGAAACTGGACCCAGGAGTCGCGGGCGTGGCGCAGATAGCCAAGGTCGGCGAAGGCGATATCGGCCACGGTCTTGCCGGGCTTGAGGGTGTAGCGGGTGCGCGGCGGGGCGGTGGGATGCAGGCGAAATTCGCGGCCCGAGGGCTGCAAGGCGGGATTGGAGGCGAAGACGCCCTCCATGCCCGCGACCCAATCCAGCCGCTCGCCGGTCTCCCCATCGGGCAACCAGCGCAGATGCGGCCCCAGCGCGTCGCAGACGGCGCAAAAGACATCGCTGGCGCTCGCCATGGGCACGCTGCCGACGAGATAAACCCCGTGAGTCATGTTTCCTCCATCCGGCGCCGTCAGTTGCGGCTGCTCCGTGGGGAATAGAGCGGACATGGGGGGGAAATGCAATCTGTT
>CAMDOY010000208.1 GCA_945903655.1 Rhizobium sp. Q54
AAGATGCGCGCCGCCGCTGAAGCGGCGGGCATGAGCGAAACCCTCGCCGCCTATGCGAAGGACTATCCGGTTGGTCCCCACGACCAGCCGCAAAGCATGTGCCCGGCCTTCGGCTCCCTGCGCGTGGGCCTGCGCATGCGCCGCACCGCCACGGTGCTCTCGGGCTCGGCCTGCTGCGTCTATGGCCTTACCTTCACCTCGCATTTCTATGGCGCGCGCCGCACGGTCGGCTATGTGCCCTTCAATTCCGAAACCCTCGTGACGGGCAAGCTCTTCGAGGACATTCGCGAGTCCGTGTTCAATCTGGCGGACCCCGAGAAATACGACGCTGTCGTCATCATCAACCTCTGCGTGCCCACGGCTTCCGGTGTGCCCTTGCGGCTGCTGCCCAAGGAGATCAACGGCGTTCGCATCATCGGCATCGACGTGCCGGGCTTTGGCGTTCCCACCCATGCGGAAGCCAAGGATGTGCTCGCCGGCGCCATGCTGAACTATGCGCGTCGCGAGGCCGAGCTTGGCCCCGTGCAGGCGCCCCGCGCGCCGCGCTCGGGCAAGCCCACCATCTCCCTGCTGGGCGAAATGTTCCCCGTGGATCCCGTGCAGATCGGCGGCATGCTGGACCTCTTGGGTCTGGCCGCTGGCCCTGTGGTGCCGACCCGCGAATGGCGCGAGCTTTATGGCGCGCTCGATTGCGCGGCGGTGGCGGCCATCCATCCCTTCTACACCGCCTGCGTGCGCGAGTTTGAAGCGGCTGGCCGCACGGTCGTGGGCTCGGCGCCCGTGGGCCATGACGGCACGGAAGCCTGGCTCGAAAATATCGGCAACGCCTGCAACGTGCCGCGCGCGCAGATGGACGCGGCGAAGAACAAGCTGCTGCCCGCCATTCGCGGCGCGCTCGCAGCCTCGCCCATCAAGGGGCGCATCACCCTCTCGGGCTATGAGGGTTCTGAGCTTCTGGTCGGGCGCCTGCTCATCGAAAGCGGCGCGGACCTTCGCTATGTCGGCACCGCCTGCCCGCGCACCCGCTTCTCTGATGCGGATCGCGAATGGCTGGAGGCGCGCGGCGTGCATGTGCAGTATCGCGCGTCGCTGGAGCAGGATCTTGCAGCCATGGCGGAATTCAAGCCGGATCTGGCCATCGGCACCACCCCCGTGGTGCAGAAGGCCAAGCAACAGGCGATCCCTGCGCTTTATTTCACCAACCTGATCTCCGCCCGTCCCCTCATGGGCGCGGCGGGCGCGGGCTCGCTCGCCACCGTGGTCAATGCGGCCATCGGCAACCAGGCGCGCTTCAACGAGATGAAGAGCTTCTTCGGCGACGTCGGCGAGGGCTTCAAGGCGGGCGTCTGGGAAGACACGCCGAAGGATCGTCCCGAATTCAAGAAGAAACAGCGCGCCAAGCTCGGCCGCAAGCCTGTTGAGGAGATGGGCTCATGCTAGTCCTCGATCACGACCGCGCGGGCGGCTATTGGGGCGCCGTTTATGTGTTCACCGCGATCAAGGGATTGCAGGTGGTCATCGACGGCCCCGTGGGTTGCGAAAATCTGCCCGTGACTTCGGTGCTGCATTACACCGATGGTCTGCCGCCCCATGAATTGCCCATCGTGGTGACGGGTCTGGCCGAAGAAGAACTCGGCCGCCACGGCACCGAAGGCGCCATGAAGCGCGCCCATGCGACCCTCGATCCTGATCTGCCCAGCGTCGTCGTCACCGGCTCCATCGCGGAGATGATCGGCGGCGGCGTGACGCCTGAGGGCACGGGCATCCAGCGTTTCCTGCCGCGCACCATCGATGAAGATCAATGGCAATGCGCCAACCGCGCCATGAGCTGGCTGTGGACGGAATATGGCCCGAAGAAAGGCGCCGCCCTCAAGCGCAAGCCCCGCGCCCCCGGCGCCAAGCCGCGCGTGAACATCATCGGGCCCTGCTATGGCGTGTTCAACATGCCCTCGGATCTGGCGGAAATCCGCAGGCTCGTGGAGGGCATGGGCGCCGAGATCAACATGGTCTTTCCGCTCGGCAGCCATCTCGCCGATGTGCCGCGCCTGGCGGATGCGGATGTGAACATCTGCATGTACCGCGAATTCGGCCGCCTGCTCTGCGAGCAGCTCGACCGGCCCTATCTGCAGGCGCCCATCGGCTTGCACAGCACCACGAAATTCCTGCGCACGCTCGGTGAATTGCTGGAGCTCGATCCCGAGCCCTTCATCGAGCGCGAGAAACACACGACCATCAAGCCGCTCTGGGATCTCTGGCGTTCGGTGACGCAAGATTTCTTCGGCACCGCGAGCTTCGCGGTGGTGGCGAACGAGACCTACACGCGCGGCCTGCGCAACTTCCTCGAAGACGAAATGGGCCTGCCCTGCAATTTCGCCATCGCGCGACGCGCGGGCGAGAAGACCGACAATGACGCCGTGCGCACGCTGGTGAAGACCAAGGGCCCGCTGGTGCTCTTTGGCAGCTACAACGAGCGCATGTATGCGGCGGAGGCTGGCGGGCGCTCCATGTATATTCCCGCCTCCTTCCCGGGCGCCATCATAAGGCGGCACACCGGCACGCCCTTCATGGGTTATGCGGGGGCAACCTATGTGGTGCAGGAGGTCTGCAATTCCCTCTTCGACGCGCTCTTCCACATCCTGCCGCTCGGCACGGAGATGGACAAGGTCGACCCCACGCCCTCGCGTCTGCACCAGGAACTCGCCTGGGAAGAAGAGGCGAAGGCCATGCTCGACGCCATCGTGGAATCCAATCCCGTGCTCGTGCGCATCTCCGCCGCCAAGCGTTTGCGCGACACGGCCGAGCGTGACGCACGGCGGGCGGGCGAACAACAGGTCAGCAAAGCGCGGGTTAGCCGCGCCCATGAATTGATGACGGAAGGACGCGGCGCATGACCCTTTCACTCGATATGGAACGCACCCACGACAACGGCGCCGCACGCTCGCGCGCAGCGCAACCGCTGCGCAGATCAAGCGACTCCAGAAGCCTCATGGGGCTTGATTGGCTCTCCTACAATCTGGTGTTCGCCCTCGCCTATCCGGCCTTTTGCCTGGCTGAAGTGTTGCGGCGTCGCCATGCGAGCCCCGGCTCGGGCGCGCAACTCTCCTTGTTCGCGGAAGCGAGCAAAAACGAACATATCGCGCTGTCCTACGCTTTCATTGCGCGAAAGACCCTTCATCAATTCGGTCGTGAAGACCAGGCGAAACGCCCGTCGTGACTTGCCATCACGATATTGTCGCCGCGAGAGGCGTGCGCGGCATCTAAACGGAGGTCAATGAAATGGCCAATGACAACGATAGGTCGTCCCTGTCAGGTTTGACAGAGGCGGAAGCAAAGGAGTTCCACGCGGTTTTCGTGACCAGCTTTATCGGCTTCACGGTGATCGCGATCGTCGCCCACTTCCTCGTCTGGAGCTGGCGTCCGTGGATTCCCGGTCCCAAGGGCTACGCCCTGCTCGATGGCGTCGGCAGCGCCATGCAGAGCGTTCTGCCCATGATCAGCTGAGGAGCGCACGATGTACAAACTCTGGTTGCTTTTCGATCCCCGCCGGGCGCTGGTGGCGCTCTTCTCGTTCCTCTTCGTTCTGGCTCTGACGATCCATTTCGTGCTTCTCAGCACGGATCGGTTCAACTGGCTCGAGGGCGTGAAGCCCAAGACCAGCGAGATCCATCAGACGATCCCGGGACCGCAACCTCAATCGTTCGCTTAAGGGCGCACGAGCACTTGAGGTTCCTGCTGCGGGCGATGAGCCCCTTTTCGCCCGCAGTCTTCGCACTCACGAGAGCCGTTTCGCGCCCCAAGGGATCGAAATCACGCTCGTTTCATTTGTTTTGAAGCGTTTTCGTCCCGCGAGCGGGCATCCTCGTCGCCGGAAAACGCCATGAGAATCCGCAGGAGGTTCAGCGATGGCCATGCTGAGTTTTGAACGAAAATACCGGGTGCGAGGGGGCACGCTCGTGGGCGGCGATCTCTTCGATTTCTGGGTTGGCCCCTTCTATGTCGGGTTCTTCGGGGTCACGACGGCGATCTTCGCCGCGCTCGGGACCGCCCTGATCGTCTATGGCGCGGCCATCGGCCCGACCTGGAACATCTGGCAGATCAACATAGCCCCGCCGGACCTGAAATATGGTCTGGGCCTGGCCCCTCTCAAGGAGGGCGGGCTCTGGCAGGTCATCACGGTCTGCGCCACCGGGGCCTTCGTATCCTGGGCGCTGCGCGAGGTGGAGATCTGCCGCAAGCTGGGCATGGGCCTTCATGTGCCCTTCGCCTTCAGCGTTGCCATTCTCGCCTATGTCACGCTCGTCATCTTCCGCCCGGTGCTCATGGGCGCCTGGGGACACGGTTTCCCCTATGGCATCCTGAGCCATCTGGATTGGGTGTCGAACACGGGCTACCAATATCTGCATTTCCACTACAATCCCGCGCATATGCTGGCGATTACCTTCTTCTTCACGACCACCCTCGCCCTGTCTCTGCATGGCGCGCTGGTTCTGTCCTCGGTCAATCCGGCCAAGGGCGAGGATGTGAAGACGCCGGAGCATGAGGACACCTTCTTCCGCGACTCCATCGGCTATTCCATCGGCACCCTGGGCATTCATCGCCTCGGTCTGTTTCTGGCGCTGTCGGCGGTCTTCTGGAGCGCGGTCTGCATCATCATCAGTGGCCCGATCTGGACACGCGGCTGGCCCGAGTGGTGGAACTGGTGGCTGAACCTTCCTATCTGGCGCTAGGCGAACGGAGGAGCGACCGTGGCCTATTATCAAAACATCTTCACACAAGTGCAGGTCCGCGCAGAGGCGCCCGACATGGGCGTCGCGCACGAAACCATCGAGCGCACGGGCAAGGGCTTCTTCGTCCATCTGTTCGGTCGCTTTGGCAATGCGCAGCTTGGCCCGATCTATCTGGGCAATCTGGGCGTGGCCTCGCTGATCTGCGGCTTCCTGGCCTTCGAGATCATCGGGCTCAACATGTGGGCCTCGGTGAACTGGGATCCCCGAGAATTCGTCCGGCAACTGTTCTGGCTGGCGCTGGAGCCGCCGCCGCCGCAATATGGACTGCGGGTCATGCCGCCACTGCGCGAAGGGGGCTGGTGGCTGATCGCCGGCTTCTTCCTCACGGTGTCCGTGCTGCTGTGGTGGCTGCGCATGTATCGTCGGGCGCGGGCGCTGGGCATGGGCACCCATACGGCCTGGGCCTTCGCCGCCGCCATCTGGCTCTATCTGGTGATCGGGTTCATCCGCCCGGTGCTGATGGGCCACTGGAGCGAGGCGGTGCCCTTCGGCATCTTCCCGCATCTGGACTGGACGGCTGCTTTCTCGATCCGCTACGGCAATCTCTTCTACAATCCCTTCCACATGCTCTCCATCGCCTTCCTCTATGGGTCGGCGCTGCTCTTCGCCATGCATGCGGCGACCATTCTGGCCGTCAGCCGCTTCGGCGGCGAGCGTGAAATCGAGCAGATCGTGGATCGTGGAACCGCCTCCGAGCGCGCCGCCCTCTTCTGGCGCTGGACCATGGGCTTCAACGCCACCATGGAATCCATCCATCGCTGGGCCTGGTGGTTCGCCGTGCTCTGCCCGCTCACCGGCGGCATCGGCATCCTTCTAACCGGCACAGTCGTCGACAATTGGTATCTGTGGGGCGTTCAGCACGGCATTGCGCCAGCCTATCCCCATGTGTTCCCGCCTGTCATCGATCCGGCCTCTGTCG
Organism: Rhizobium sp. Q54; assembly: GCA_945903655.1. Classification (GTDB taxonomy): domain Bacteria; phylum Pseudomonadota; class Alphaproteobacteria; order Rhizobiales; family Beijerinckiaceae; genus Terripilifer. The sequence continues at coordinate 5,707 of CAMDOY010000208.1, forward strand.
TGGGAGCGGTCAAATGAAGCCCGACGTTACGTTGCCCAAATATCTGGCCCTGGGCTACCTGGCCGTCGTCATCGGCGTTTTGACAACCGTCTCCGTCTTCCTCGCCCTCGGCTGGACCGGAGAGCGGATCCAGGCCACGCAGAACGGCTATCGCGGCACCGCGATGGCGCAGATTCAGTTCCCGTCCGCCGAACGGGCCCTGAAGGCCGCCAATGTCGCGCCCGAAGCGCTCGACCCCGCGTCGCCCGATGGCGACAAGGCCACGGACGTCTATCAGAACGTGCAGGTGCTCAAGGATCTCAGCGCCGAGCAATTCGGCCGCGTGATGTCCTCGATCACCGAATGGGTGTCTCCCGACGAGGGCTGCGCCTATTGCCACAATGTCGAGAACATGGCGGACGACAGCCTTTACACGAAGAAGGTCGCTCGTCGCATGCTGGAGATGACGATCCATATCAACAAGGACTGGAAGGACCACGTCGCCAACACCGGCGTGACCTGCTACACCTGCCACAAGGGCAATCCGGTTCCCGCCAATATCTGGTTCGCCGATCCCGGTCCGCAGAAGGATGCTGGCGTGATGGCGACGAACGACGGCATGGGTCACCCCAACAAGACCAATGGCTCAACCTCCCTGCATCTGGACCCCCTGTCGCCTTTCCTGCTCGGCAAGGAGAACATCCGGGTGGCGGGAACCACGGGCCTGCCCGCCAAGCCCTATGGCGCCTCCATCCAGGCCACCGAGAAGACCTATTCGCTCATGATGCATATGTCGACGAGTCTCGGGGTGAACTGCACCTTCTGCCACAATTCGAGGTCCTTCTCGAATTGGGACCAGAGCACGCCGCAGCGCGTCACCGCCTGGCACGGCATCCAGATGGCGCGGGAGTTGAACGCCGTCTATCTCGATCCCCTGCAGTCCACCTATCCGCCAAACCGGCTGGGGCCGCTGGGCGATGCGC
>CAMDOY010000209.1 GCA_945903655.1 Rhizobium sp. Q54
CATTTATTGATCTTTATGTAACTTTAGGGATCAAGCCTTGGCGAAAGCCCCCACCCTTGCCGACGCAGTCTCGACGTTCGGCGACCACGCCAAATCCAAACTCGCCAACCCCTCCATCAAGGGCGCCCCCGAGGATCAATTGCGAGCGCCGCTTGAGGTCTTCGTCAAAGCCCTCGCGGGGATTGGCGGCGTCAGCGCCGACGTCGATCTGGTGGGGGAGGCCACGCTCTCCCATCTGGCCCTGCGGCCCGATTATGCGGTCACGGTCGGCAAGGCGCTGGTGGGCTTCATCGAGGTGAAGGCGCCGGGCAAGGGCGCCGATCCCCGCAAATTCGCCGATCCCCACGACAAGAAACAATGGAGCAAGCTCAAAGCCCTGCCGAACCTGCTCTATACCGATGGCGCCAGTTACAGCCTGTGGCGCGATGGGGAGCTGGCGGGCAAGATCATCGACCTCGACGGCGAGTTGCACAGCGCCGGATCAAAGCTCACCGCGCCTACCACCCTGCCCCCGCTGCTCGGCGATTTCCTCAGCTGGGCGCCCCAGCCCCCGCGCAACGCCAGAGGCCTTGCGGAGGTGGCGGCGCGTCTGTGCCGCCTGCTACGCGATGAAGTGCTGGAGCAGATCGAGCTGGGCGACGCCAGCCTGGCGGCGCTGGCGCAAGACTGGCGCGATCTGCTCTTTCCCAACGCCAGCGATGATCAATTTGCCGATGGCTATGCGCAGGCCGTCACCTTTGGCCTGCTCATCGCCCGCGCCTTCCACATATCCTTGGCCGATGGCCTCGAGCTGGCGGCGCCGAAGCTGAAGAAATCCAACTCCCTCATCGGCACGGCCCTGTCGCTGCTGACGGAGAACGAGGAGACGCAAAAGGCGCTGGCCACCTCGCTGAAAACCATGACGCGGGTCTTCGACGCCGTGAACTGGGCGCAAATCAGCGCGGACAAGGACGCCTGGCTCAACTTCTACGAGGATTTTCTGGAGGTCTATGACAACCGGCTGCGCAAGCTCACCGGCTCCTATTACACCCCGCCGGAGGTGGTGGGCGCCATGGTGCGGCTGGTGGACGAGGCCCTGCGCGGGCCCCTGTTCGAGCGGGCGGCGGGCATCGCCTCGAAGGACGTCACCGTGGCCGATCCCGCCGTGGGCACGGGGACCTTTCTGCTGGGGGTGATGCGCCAGATCGCGGCCAATGTGGAGGCGGATCAGGGGGCGGGCGCGGTGCATGGGGAGCTGCTGGCGGCCATGAAGCGCCTCTTCGGTTTCGAGCTGCAATTCGGGCCTTTCGCGGTGGCGCAATTGCGCGTCATCGCCGAATGGCGCGCGCTGGCTTCGGTGAACGAGGAGGATGCGGAGCTGGTGAAGAACCTGCGCCTCTACATCACCGACACCCTCGACAATCCCTTTGTGGAGGACGAGCATCTGCCGCAGGTGGTGGAGGCCGTGGCCAAATCGCGCCGCGAAGCCAACCGCATGAAACGCAAGGAGCCGATCACGGTGGTGATCGGCAATCCGCCGTATAAGGAGAAGGCGGAGGGGCGCGGCGGCTGGATCGAGAAAGGCTCGGATGGACGTGCTGCACCGCTTGATTACTGGAAGGCGCCGAAGGATTGGAAGATTGGCGCCCATGGCAAGCATCTCAAGAATCTCTATGTCTATTTCTGGCGCTGGGCGGCGCTGAAAGTCTTTGGCTCAGGCATCGCAGAGGCGACCGAATTACCGGGGAAAGATGAAGATGGCCTCATCTGTTTCATCACCGTCGCGGGCTTTTTGAATGGGCCGGGCTTTGAGCGGATGCGCGATGATTTGCGCCGCACCTGCACGAGCATCTGGGTCATCGACTGCTCGCCGGAGGGCCATCAGCCCGAGGTTTCAACGCGCGTTTTTGAAGGCGTGCAGCATCCGGTCTGCATCGTGCTGGCGGCGCGGCGGAAGGGTGAAACGCCGGACAAGCCCGCCAAGGTGCGGTTCCGCGCGCTGCCTGCGGGAAAGCGCAAGGACAAGTTCAGTTATCTGTCGCATGTGACGCTGACGGATGCGCAATGGCAGGACTGCCCGAATGATTGGCGCGCGCCGTTTTTCCCGGCTGCTAAAGGTTTGTGGGGCGAGTTCCCCACTCTGGAAAGTCTATTCGAATATAACGGTTCTGGGGTTATGCCGGGTCGGACATGGATCATCACACCGGACGCAGAGACGCTTGAAAAGCGATGGACGCGTCTCGTTTCGGAAAAAGCTTCGGACAAAAAAGAAACGTTGTTTCATCCCCATCTTCGGAAAGGAAAACTCGGCGACAAACATAGTGGGAAAGTCGTCTCGAACGGGCTCCTCAATCACGAACACCGGATGATGTCGGTCGCCAAAGACAAAGGGGTAGCGATTACGCCGACGCGCTACGCTTACCGCACATTTGACCGGCAATGGATCATCCCGGACGCCCGTCTGATCAATAGACCAAACCCGACTTTATGGAATTGCTATTCGAACAAGCAAATTTTTCTGACAGCTTTGGATGACCACGCACCATCTCTTGGCCCTTCGGTCAGCTTCTGCGGATTGATCCCCGACCTCCACCACTACAACGGTCGCGGCGGTCGCGTTTACCCCCTCTGGGCCAACGCCAGCGCCACGCAACCCAATATCAAAACGCAGGCGCTCCATCTTCTCGCCAAGACCTATGGGGCGCCGGTGGGGCCGGAGGATCTCTTCGCCTATATGGCGGGGGTCATGGCCCATCCCGCCTTCACCGCGCGTTTCGCGGGAGACCTCATCCAGCCCGGCCTGCGCCTGCCCCTCACCGCCGACGCGTCCCTCTTCGCCCAGGCGGCGGCGTTGGGGCGCGAGGTGGTCTGGCTGCATAGCTATGGGGAGCGTTTCGCCGACCCCAAAGCGGGCCGCCCCAAGGGGCCGCCGCGCATGCCCAAGGGGCAAGCGCCGGTGATCCCTGCCAAGGGCGCCATTCCCCCGGCGCCCGCGCCCCTGCCCGACACCATGGTCCATGACCCCGCCACCAACCGCCTGCATGTGGGCGCGGGCTATGTCGACAATGTCACCAAGGCCATGTGGGAGTATGAGGTCTCCGGCAAACAGGTGCTCTGGCACTGGTTCAGCTATCGCAAGGCCGACCGCTCGCGCCCCATCATCGGCGACCGGCGCCCGCCCTCGCCGCTGGAAAAGATCCAGCCCGAGGGCTGGCTCGCCGACTATACGAGCGACCTGCTCAATCTCCTGCATGTGCTGGGCCGCGTGATCGCGCTGGAGCCCGCGCAGGCCGGGGTTCTGGAGGCCATCTGCGCGGGGCCGCTGATTTCGCTGGCCGCCCTGCGCGCGGCCGGCCTTGTGGAGGCTTCCGCCAGCGCGGACGAGGCGGTGAGGTGAACCTGTAGACAACCCCCATCCCCGCCTCGCAGGACCCGGCGCGCGGGGCTATGATACGCCCTCACCTTTTCGCAAGAGCCCCATGCGCCAGCCCGACCTCTTCGACCCCGCCCCGCAGGACCTCCCCGACGAGGAACGCCCGCCGCTGGTCTATCGCGCTGATCCCGACAAGGTGCGTCTGGAACTGACCGCCCTGCTCGCCAGGGCGAAGGCGGCCTCGAGCCTGCCATGGTCCGCCGAGGACCTGCGCTACCACCAGACCGTCTTCCCCCAGATGTCCCGCTGGCTGCCAGAGGCGGAGGCCGCGCAACTGTGCTTCGAGTTCGCGCGGGAGGTGGAGCGGTTGCTCGCGGCCTAAGGGCGGCGGCCTCTACTCCGCCGCCACCATCCCCGCATCCGCCCCCTTCACCCACCGCCCCAGAAAGGCGTCGATCCACCGCGCCACCGGTGCGTCGTGCTGGTGCCAGCCCCAGAGGTGCTGGTGAGGCAGGCGGGCGCCCGGCGCGCTCATGCGCTCCGCCGCTTTCACGGTCCAGCGGCACATCATGGCGTAGGTGACTTCCGGGTGGAACTGGAAGCCGAAAGCCTTGCCCAGCGAGCAGGCCTGCACGGCGAAATCATCGCCCTCCGCCAACAGGCGCGCGCCCGTGGGCAGATCGAAGCCCTCCCGGTGCCATTGATAGACCGTATCGGGAAAGGGGCTGGGGCAGAGCCGGTGCGCCGCCTCCGTAGGGCGGATGGGGTAATAGCCGATCTCGGCCCGGCCCTCGTGATGCTCATAGACCCGGTGGCCCAGATGCCGCGCCATGAGTTGCGCGCCCAGGCACAGGCCGAGATAGGGCACATCCTCCTTCAGGGCGACGCCGATGAGGTCCATCTCCTGCCGGATGAAATCGCGCTCGTCATTGGCGCTCATCGGCCCGCCGAAGATCACCACGCCCGCGTAATCGCGCAGATTGGACGGCAAGGGATCCCCCAGCACCGGACGGCGCATGTCGAGCCGATATCCGCGCGATGCGAGCAATCGCCCGACACGCCCTGGCGTGGAATGCTCCTGATGGAGAACCACGAGAACCCGCCCCTTAGCGGATCGTGAATCGCAGTGAAGGTCCATGAATCCGAGTGTTGCGCTGCAACAAAGAATGGTCAAGGCGAAAAGACGGCGAAAATGCAGAGTGTCTTATTTTTGTGATCTTGCGTGCGACTTTTATTTGCCCATCCGTCGATCCTGCATCCGTCCCATCACCGGCAGCAGAAATCCATTGGGCAGGAGGGGCAGCAGCCCCGTGACGAGCTTGTTGAAGAGGCCGGGCACAACGAGCCTGCGGCCCTTCATCAGCCCTTTGTAACCCGCCTCCGCCACCACCTTCGAGGACATGCCGGGCATGTGTTTCATCAGATTGGCGTCGAGCCCCGCCCGCGCATGAAAATCCGTGGCGGTGACGCCGGGGCACAGCGCGGTGACCGTGACCCCCGCCCCCTCCAGCTCCTGGGACAGCGCCTGGCTGAAGGACACCACATAGGCCTTGGTGGCGTAATAGACCGCCATGCCCGGCCCCGGCAGAAAGCCCGCCACAGAGGCCACATTCATGATCCGCCCCCGCCCCGCGATGACGGCGGGCAGGAAGCGCAGGGTGAGTTCGGTGAGGGCGCGGATGTTGAGGTCGATCATCTCGATCTGGCCCGCCCGCTCCAACATGGCGGCGCGACCTGCAAGGCCAAAGCCCGCGTTGTTGATGAGGGTGGAGGGCGTCAGCCCCGCCTCGTCCAGCGCCAGCGCCAGCGCCTCGCAGGCCTGGGGCTGGGCGAGGTCGAGGCTGAGGGTGAAGGGGCGCGTGCGGCCCATGGCCTCGATCTCCCCCGCCAGCGCCTCCAGCTTGTCGGCGGAGCGGGCGACGAGGGCCAGATCATGCCCCTCCCGGGCGAAAACCCGGGCGAGATCCGCCCCGATGCCGCCAGAGGCGCCGGTGACGAGAACGACGGGGCGATGTCCATCCATGGGTTCAGCTCCTGCGGGGCGCGGATCACCGGATGCGAACGCAGGTCCGATAGCCCTCGATCCGGTTGAAAGACCGGCGCATGGCCTTTTGCCATGATTGGCACCTCCCAAGCGAGGAAAAGCACACATGTTCGTCGCGCCAATCCATGACTTTCGCGCCATAGATGTCGCGCAGCCAGCGCCCGCCCGCAAAATGCCCGAGCCAGAGATCGCGCAGGGGCAGATGCGCCACGACCCCGCAATTGGGCCCATTGGAGGGCCAGCCCATGGGCAGGGCTTTGGCGGGGGCGCTCGCGAGGGTGATGAAGGCGAGCGCGATCAGGCTGTTGCGTGCGGTTTGGCGCATGGCGGAGTCCCCGGTGATCCCAATGGCCGATAACGGCGAAGCTGGATCGGGGTTCCGGCGGAGCATAGGTGGCCGGGACCGCCGCCTGTTGCGGTCCCGGCCCAGCCGGGTCAGTCAGAGGGGACCTCGACGGCTGTTCTGGAAATCTGGGGCGCTGGTCAACGCGCGCTGAACGTCATTGTGGCAGCCTTCCGCTGCGGCACAAGCAAATTCAACGGGAAAGAGTGACGCAGGGCCTGGGGAGGGGGCATTGACGAGGGCCCGGGGCGCCATTAGCGTTATATAATCCATCTACATAATGGCCCATCCGTGACCATCGAAGCCTCCATTTCCCTCAAGAGCGAGACCTCGCCCTCCATCGGGCGCGAGCGCATCAGGCTATTGCAGGCGGTGGCGCGGGAGGGGAGCATCACGGCGGGCGCCCGGGCCATGGGCCTCAGCTACAAGGCCGCCTGGGATGCGCTGGACGCCATGGCCAATCTCTTCGGCCAGCCCTTGCTCGCCACCCGCGCAGGCGGGGCGAGCGGTGGCGGGGCGGCGCTCACTCCCACGGGCCTCAAGGTGATCGAGGCCTTCGCGCGCATGGAGGCGGAGATGGCGCGGGTGGTGCGCCTGCTGGAGCCCGATCTGGCGGGCAGCGGCGTCTCGCCCCTCAACCTCATGGCGGGATTTCTCATGAAGACAAGCGCGCGCAACGCCCTGCGAGGGGTCGTGACCCATATCGAGGCCGACCAGTTGCAGGCCGAAGTGGCGGTGCAGGTGTCGCAGGACACGGTGATCTTCGCCAACGTCACCAACGCCAGCCTGCGCGAGCTGGGCCTGTGCGTGGGGCGCGAGGCCATCGTGCTGATCAAGGCGCCCTTCGTGATGGTGGCGCTGGACGAGCCGGGCCTGAAGATCTCCGCCCGCAACGCCATCGCGGGAGTGGCCCTGCGCTGCGAA
>CAMDOY010000210.1 GCA_945903655.1 Rhizobium sp. Q54
CCCTCCCCACAGGGGGGAGGGTATGACCCGCTGACCAACTGAATCATCCATGCGAAACGCCTGCCGATCCCCTCCCCCCTGTGGGGAGGGGTGCGGGGTGGGGGTCGAGGGATGCTGGCAGTTGGAGCGGCGCCACCCTGACGACACAACGCCGGTTCAGTTTGATCTCCGGCGACAAGCCTCAAGGATTCGCCATGCCCCACATCGACCCCCGCGACCGCCTCATCGTCGCCCTCGACCTGCCGAGCGTCTCCGCCGCTGAATCCATGGTTGCGCGGCTTGGGGATGCGGTGAGCTTCTACAAGATCGGCATGGAGCTGACCTATGGCGGAGGGCTCGGCCTCGCCCGCGAATTGGCGCAGGCGGGCAAGAAGATCTTTCTCGATCTGAAGCTCCACGACATCCCCAACACGGTCGCCCGCGCCACCGAACAGGTGGCTGATCTCGGCGCGACCTTCCTGACGATCCACGCCTATCCCCAGACCATGCGGGCGGCGCGCGGGGCGCTGGGCGGCTCCACCCTGCAGCTTCTCGCGGTGACGGTCATGACCTCCTATGACGACGCCGATCTGAAAGAGGCGGGCTACGCCTTCGGGGTCAAGGACCTCGTCGCCCGCCGCGCCCGGCAGGCGCAGGAGGCCGGCGTCCACGGGCTCATTCTCTCGGCGGAGGAGGCGGCGGACATGCGCGCCCTCGTGGGGCCGGACATGCTGCTGGTCACGCCGGGCATCCGCATGGCGGATGGGGTGGTCGGCGACCAGAAGCGCGTGATGACGCCTGGACGCGCCATCGCGGCGGGCGCCAATCATCTCGTGGTGGGGCGCCCTGTGACGCAGGCGCCCGATCCCGTCGCGGCGGCGCGGGCCATTGTGGCGGAGATTGCGGGCGCGGCGTGAGCTCTCAGGGCGCTGCGGCGACCTCGAAGACGCTGAGCGGCGTCTCCAATTTCAGAGGCCGCAGCCAATCCAGCGGCGTCTCATGGGCGATGGCGGCGGCAAGCCCCTGCGGCGCCATCTGGTTGAGGCGTTCCTCCTTGTTGGTGGCGTCGCACAGGGCGATGTAGCGCACCCCGGCGGCGCGCAGCTTTTCCCGCGCCGCCTCCGGCGCAGCCATGAGACTGTCGATCATCAGCCTGTTGCCGTGGTTGTTGCGATGATAGGGCGCTGCGATCACGCTATGGCGGGTGTAAAGGAGCACGAAGGGGCCCAGGTCGATCGGCGCCAGGACGAGCCCCTCCGGGAGGGCGCGCAAGGGGGCTAGCGCGGTCTGTGAAATGCAGCTGTCGGCTTTTTTCCCTTGCTCCTTCTCCGACGGCCTGACCTCCAGCGGAAACAACAGAACCCAGGCGGCGACCGTGAAGGGCGCCATGGTCGCGAGCATCAGGATGGCGGCGAGACCATCGTCCTTGTCGCGCCATTGACGCAGGCGCATGGCGACCCAGACGCCGCCCATCACCGCCAGCGGCGACACGCTGGTGATGGAGCGATTCATGTAAACAGCGGTGGCGCAGCCCGCGAGGGTGAGGGTCAGCAGGGCGAGATAACGGGTGCGGGCGAGATTGCGCTCCATACAGGCGGCGAGCGCAATGGCCGCAGCGCCCAGGGCCCAGGGCATGACCCAGCTCCAGAAGCCCTCGGGATGAGCGGCCAGCAATTGGGGAATGCTGAGGGCCTCCTGCACATGCGAAAGCCAGAACTCGCGCACCAGCGGGTCAAGGCCGTTGAAGGGATCGAGATAGCATTGCCGGTCAAGCACGAGGGGCGGCGCCGCCAGCAGTCCCGCCGCCGCCATGGCGAGCATCCGCTGGTTCAAAAGCGGTTTGCGCCAGCGGTCGTAAGCCGCCAGCAGAACCATGGCGCCACCCCCGGCGAGGGCAGCCCGCAGATGCGGGACTGACAGGGCGTCGCAGACATGCGCGCCCTAAAGGGCGGGAGATTGGAACAGCGCGTAGAACAGCGTGAGGCTTGCGGCGAAGCCCAGACCGAGCCAGGCCAGCGCCGCGCGCAGGGACGCGCCCTGCGCCGCCCAGGCGATGGGATACACGATCATCAGCGCCATGATGAAGGGTAGGTTCTCGATGGCGATGGCCAGGCTGAGGGCGGCGAAGACGCCCGCGAGGCCCGCCATGGGCGCCCGTTGCGGATCAAGGCCGCACAGGCAGGCCCAGGTCATGAAGGAGAGCAGCACGATCTGCGGCGCATGATGATCAATGCGGCCGGGAACGAACTGCCCGAGACTCATGCCGGAGGCAATGACCAGAAAGATCGCCAGCATGCCCCCCATGGGCACGGCCAGAAGACGCCCGGACAGCCCAGCGCCCAGCAGCAGAAGCGCTTGCAGCGACAAGGGAAAGACGATGCGGGCGAGGCGCTCCGCCGTCTCCTGATCCGCCATAAGGCCGAACAGGCGGATCAGCCCCGCGACGGGGACATCGACCACCCGGGACCAGTGCATGAGCACCCCGGCGGGCGGGTCGAGGCGAAGGGCGCGCAGGTCATACCAGCCCTGTCCCGCCATCCAGTCACGCACCTGAACCATGCGCATGGCGTCGTCGGTGTCGTTATAGGCGCCCGTGAGCCAGGTGGTGGTGATGGGGGTCCAGGAAAAGACGATGCAGCCCAGGAAGCCCACGAGCAGGATGAAAGCAAAGGAGGTAGGCTGAACCTGACCCGGGACCTTCGGGCCCCCAGCGTCCGCGATGGACATATGAATACCCTTGAAATGAAGATCAGAAAAAGAGTCTATATTCTCAAGCTTATGTCATTGGCGGCCCGACGTAAAGCGCCGGGCGCCCAGATCAGTCCTCCTGCTCCTTCATGTCCTCGGGGCGGGGCATGGAGATGGCGTTGTAGCCAGCATCGACGAAATGAACCTCCCCCGTGACGCCGGAAGACAGATTCGACAGCAGATAGAGGGCCGAGCCGCCGACATCCTCGATGGTGACGGCGCGGCGCAGCGGGGAATGGGCCCGCTGGAAGCTGAACATGGCCCGCGCCTCGCCGATGCCCGCGCCCGCGAGGGTGCGGATGGGGCCAGCGGAGATGGCGTTGACGCGAATGCCCTGGGGCCCCAGATCGCTGGCGAGATAGCGCACGCTGGATTCCAGCGCCGCCTTGGCGAGACCCATGACATTGTAATTAGGCATGACGCGGGTGGCGCCGCCATAGGTCAGGGTGAGCAGGGAGCCGCCCTCGTTCATCATGGGGGCGGCGCGCTGGGCGATCTCGGTGAAGGAGAAGCAGGAGATGACCATGGTGCGGGAGAAATTCTCGCGGGTGGTCTGCTCGATATAGCGGCCCTTGAGTTCGTTCTTGTCGGAGAAGCCGATGGCGTGCACCACGAAGTCGAGCTTGCCCCACCGCTGGCGCAATTCCTCGAAGACGGCGTCGACGCTGGCGATATCCTCGACGTCGCAGGGGATCACGATTTCGGAGCCGATGCTGTGCGCCAGCGGCTTGACGCGCTTGCCCAGCGCCTCGCCCTGATAGGTGAAGGCGAGTTCCGCGCCCTGAGCGGCCACCGCCTGAGCTATGCCCCAGGCGATCGAATGATCATTGGCGACGCCCATGATCAGGCCGCGTTTTCCTTGCATCAACAAGCCAGTCATCCCTTCACGCCATACCCGGAACAAATTTCAACTCAAGCTTTGGTCTGGGCCAGTGGTGGCCCGAATCGCAGCTTCTACAAAGTAACAAATGATTGCAGATCGTTACGCTGCTTGCCGCCGAAGCATGGTTGCCGCAGCGGCGCCCTGCGCCCCCGTCAGAGGCCGATATGCTTCATCACCAGGGTGGCGTTGGTGCCGCCAAAGCCGAAGGAGTTCGACAGAACCGTGCCCAGCTTCACCCCGTCCTGCCGCTTGCGCAGGATCGGCATATCGGCGAAGGCGGGGTCGATCTCGGTGATGTTGGCGCTCTCGGCCATGAAGCCGTGCTGCATCATCAGCAGGCAATAGATCGCCTCCTGCACGCCCGCCGCGCCCAGCGAATGGCCGGTCAGCGACTTGGTGGCGGAGATCGCCGGGATCTTGTCGCCGAAGACGGCGCGGATGGCCTCGATCTCCTTGAGGTCGCCGATGGGGGTCGAGGTCGCGTGGGGGTTGATGTAGTCGATGGGCGTCTTCACGGTGGCCAGCGCCTGGCGCATGCAGCGCATGGCGCCCTCGCCCGAGGGGGCGACCATGTCGTGGCCATCGGAGGTCGCGCCATAGCCGACGATCTCGGCGTAGATCTTCGCGCCGCGCGCCTTGGCGTGCTCATATTCTTCCAGCACCAGAACGCCCGCGCCGCCCGCGATCACGAAACCGTCGCGGGTCTTGTCATAGGCGCGCGAGGCTGTGCCGGGGGTGTCGTTGTAGCTGGACGACATGGCGCCCATGGCGTCGAAGAGCACGGACAGGGTCCAGTCCAGCTCCTCGCAACCGCCCGCGAACATCACATCCTGCTTGCCCCACTGGATCATTTCCGCCGCATTGCCGATGCAATGGGCCGAGGTGGAGCAGGCCGAGGAGATGGAGTAGTTCACGCCCCGGATCTTGAACCAGGTGGCGAGGGTGGCCGAAGCTGTGGACGACATGGCCTTGGGCACGGCGAAGGGGCCGACCCGCTTGGGGCCCTTGGTGCGGGTGATGTCGGCGGCGTCCACCAGGGTGCGCGCGGAAGGACCGCCCGAGCCCATGATGATGCCGGTGCGGTCGTTGGAAATGTCGGACTCTTCGAGGCCCGAATCGGCGATGGCCTGATCCATGGCCACATGGTTCCAGGCCGTGCCGCCGCCGTGGAAGCGCATGGCGCGGCGATCCACCAGGGTCTCGGGATCAAGGGTGGGGGCGCCATGGACCTGGCAGCGGAAACCCAGTTCCGCATATTTGTCCGCCCGCACGATGCCGGGGGTGGCGTTGCGCAGGGAGGTCGCGACCTCCTGCACATTATTGCCAATCGAGGAGACGATCCCCATGCCGGTGATCACGACCCGTCTCATACGCTTCTCCTGCGATCCAAATCATTATCAGAGGCGATGTTCGCCGTTCCGTCTCAGGCGCCGGGTTGGGCGCCCGGCTGGAACAGGCCGACGCGCAGATCCTTGGCCTCGTAGATGCGCACGCCATCGGCCTCGACGAAACCATCGGCGATGCCCAGCACCAGCTTGGTGCGGAACACGCGCCTGAAATCGATGCCATAGACCACTTTCTTCACGCTGGGCAGGACCTGGCCGGTGAATTTCACCTCACCCACGCCCAAGGCGCGACCGCGACCGGGCGAGCCCAACCAGCCCAGATAGAAGCCGCAGAGCTGCCAGAGGGCGTCGAGGCCCAGGCAGCCCGGCATGACCGGATCGCCCTGAAAGTGGCAGCCGAAGAACCAGAGGTCCGGCTTGATGTCGAATTCTGCGCGAATCAGGCCCTTGCCATTGGCGCCGCCCGTCTCGGAAATCTCCGTGATCCGGTCGAACATCAGCATGGGCGGCAGCGGCAGCTGGGCGTTGCCCTGGCCAAAGAGTTCGCCGCGCCCGCATGCGAGCAGGTCTTCATATCCGAAGCTCGAGCGCCTTTCGCTCATCAGGATCCTTCGCTTTCCAATAGACTGGCGAATGCAAGAACGCCGACCAGGTTAAAGCCCGGCCATTGTTTGCGCGTTCTATCATAGGCTTTCCGGCGCTGAAAGCGCCCAGTCCGGAAGAATGCAGGACTCAGAAGCTTTCGTCGGGATAGACGCCCCAGAGGTCGCCCTGTTTGATGACGCCGTCGAAACCCTCGCCAAAGACCCGGCACCAGCCAGCCTGGCAGGTCTTTACGTTGGCGACCACGCCCGATTGGAGCTTGGCCGCCACCTGGGGCGCCCCGAGCTTGGCGAAAACCGGGGCTTCCTCGGCTTTGCGCCAGGGCGCCACGAGGGCGGTGCGGCGGCCCGACAGCAGGGAGGCCAGCACCCAGCCCTCCGCCCCCTCCGAATCGCGGATGCGCCGCCAGGTGTCAAACTCTCCAATGATTTCAACGGGTAGACCGGCGCGCTGAAAGATCCAGGCGGTGCGGTGCGTCTTGCTGGGGCCTTCGCGGACATTGGTTTTGTCGAATCGCAGGCTGGCGAAACGGGGCAGGCGGAGCCCCGTCACGGACCCCATCTGCACGCCTTCGGCGGCCAGGGCCTGCTGATGGCCCAGGGGAACAGGCGCCAGCAGCGCCAGCAATGCGAGGAAACCGCAGACCAGCCAGCCGCAAGCCACGCGGCTCAGGAAGAGGCGTCCATCTGTGCTTGCCCTCGGCATTCCTTGCGTTCTCCAGGTTCAGGCGCCCGCCAGCCGTTTCGTCACCTTTCTGGGAATCCCTCCATCTGGTAAGAGAGGAGGGCGACATGGCGCGGCTTACGCCTCCATCTGGCCCGAGCCGGGTTAAGGTGGCGTGAACGCGAGCTTGGCGCGCATCTGGCAACAGGTATCAAAGGTCAGTGATCGTGAGGAAAAAACCACTCGTCGTGGTCACCAGAAAGCTCCCCGAGGTCGTGGAGACCCGGATGTGCGAGCTCTTCGAGACGCGCCTCAACGAATCGGACGCGCCCATGAGCGCCGCCGATCTCGCCGCCGCCGTGGCCACCGCCGACGTGCTGGTGCCCACCGTCACCGACCGGATCGACCGGGCGCTCCTCG
>CAMDOY010000211.1 GCA_945903655.1 Rhizobium sp. Q54
GCGCCGGGCTTTGAAAAAACGCATTTGTGCAAGTGCGAAAGATGGCTGCTCTGCAATTTACGCATCCTTAAGCTATTGCGCAATTCGTACATCTCTTGCCGAATTTGGCAAAATCCCGGATTTCACGGACGAAATTTACACATTTTTTATGATCCAAACAAATAAGCTATGCGTTAGATGAATATCAGCCCAGCTGTTCCCGAGCTACTGAACTTGGCGGGAACATGTATATTGCACTGCATCAAGTTTGTGACGTCGGCTCCCTGAGCCGCCACCAGAAGGAAGACGAACCATGGTCAAGATGATCGCCGAGAAGGTTTCCGCCTGGCGCCGCTACCGGATCTCGGTCCGTGAACTGTCCCGCCTCACAGACCGCGAACTCAACGAACTCGGCCTCAGCCGTTTCGATATCGAGGCCGTTGCGCGCCAGACGTCCGGCTTCTGATCTACAGACACCAACGGAACAGGTGTCCTCCCACCATGTTCCGCATCGAGCGCCCGCCGAATCCTCCCCCGGCGGGCGCTTTCTTTTTGAAGTGACCACGCAACAGCTTGCCCCAAGGACCTTGCCCAATCGGCCGGTCCTGCCTACGTTGCGGCCCATGGCAAACCAGATCACCCCCATCCACATCATCGGCGGCGGCCTCGCGGGGTCGGAAGCGGCCTGGCAGATCTCTCGCGCGGGCGTGCCCGTGGTGCTCCACGAGATGCGCCCGGTGCGCGGCACCGAGGCCCACCAGAGCGACCAGCTCGCCGAACTCGTCTGCTCCAACTCCTTTCGCTCCGACGACGCCACCAGCAATGCGGTGGGCCTGCTGCATCAGGAGATGCGGCGCATGGGCTCGCTCATCATGTCCTGCGCGGACAGGCATCAGGTGCCCGCAGGCGGCGCGCTCGCCGTGGACCGGGAGGGCTTTGCTGAGGCCGTGACGGCGGCGCTGGAAGCTGAGGATTTGATTCAGATCGCTCGGGAAGAGATTCAAGGAACGCCCCCAAGCGATTGGAAAAGCGTGATTATCGCCACAGGCCCCCTCACCTCGGCGGGTCTGGCCACAGCCATCGGCGCCCTCACCGGCGAGGCGGAGCTCTCCTTCTTCGACGCCATCGCCCCCATCGTCCATCGCGACACCATCAACATGGACAAGGCCTGGCTCCAGTCCCGCTACGACAAGGCGGGGCCCGGCGGCACAGGGGCGGACTATATCAACTGCCCCCTCTCCAAGGAGGAATACGAGGGCTTCATCGACGCGCTGATCGCGGGCGAGAAGACCACCTTCAAGGAATGGGAGCACGTCCCCTATTTCGACGGCTGCCTGCCCATCGAGGTCATGGCCGAGCGCGGCCGCGAGACCCTGCGCCACGGACCGCTGAAGCCCGTCGGCCTCACCAATCCTCACACGCCCGGGGTGAAGCCCTATGCGGTGATCCAGCTGCGGCAGGACAATGCGCTGGGCACGCTCTACAATATGGTGGGTTTCCAGACCAAGCTGAAGCATGGCGAACAGGCGCGGGTCTTCCGCACCATCCCGGGGCTCGAGGGCGCCGAATTCGCGCGCCTCGGGGGGCTGCACCGCAACACCTTCCTCAACTCTCCGAAAGTGCTCGACCCCTTCCTGCGCCTGAAGGCGGAGCCCAGGCTGCGCTTTGCGGGCCAGATCACGGGCTGCGAGGGCTATGTGGAAAGCGCCGCCATCGGCCTGCTGACCGGACGCTGGGCCGCTGCGGAGGCGCTGGGCGCCCCAATCAGCCATCCCCCGGTGACGACCGCGCTGGGCGCGCTGCTGAATCATATCACCGGCGGGCATATCGAGACGGTGAACCCCGGCCCACCCTCCTTCCAGCCCATGAACGTCAACTTCGGCCTATTCCCCCCGCTGGAGCTCGCCCCAAAATCCGAAACCGGCAAACGCCTGCGCGGCCCCGAAAAGGCCGTGGCGAAGAAACACGCCATGACCGACAGGGCGCGGGCGGATCTGGAGGCGTGGTTGGGGGATGGGGTGAAGGCTGCGGCGGAGTAATCACCCCTACGGCAGCTTGAACAGATCCCTCAGATCGCCGCGATGACAGCCTTGCTTTCAAATACCCCAAAACCCCTCACCACCGCCGCGCCGCCATCCACAGCCGCCACTGGCGCCGCCATTGGGGGCTCTGGATCACCGTCTTGAAGGGGTCGTAGCCCGGCTTTTCCATGGCCGCGAGATAGGGCTCCACCATGGTCAGCGGCAGAAAGGCCGGGCGGGCGGCGGGCTCCACGGTCTTGATCCCGTCCATGGCGGCGGCCAGATGCTTGCGGGCGACGGCGCGCATATGGGCCAGCGCCTTCGCCACGCCCTCGCTCCGCGCGCCCGCGATCAGATCCTGCGCGGTGGCGCTCGCCTCCTTCAGCACATCGGCGGGCACATAGACCTGCCCGCGCGCGCTGTGCCAGGGCAAGGCGCGCAGCAACCCGGTGATGGCGTAGGCGAGGCCTGCGTGGCCCGCCGCGTCCGCCCCGCCGGGATCGCGCCCATTAGCCAGGATCAGGCAGGCCATGCGGATCAGCGCCGAGGAGGTCTCCCCGCCGTAGCCCTCGAGCTGGCGCATGCCGGGCATGGGGTCGTCATAGAGGTCGAAGGTGCGGGCATCCACCAGATTGGTCAGGGCCGCGCGCGGCAGCTTGAAGCGCTTCACCGTATCCAGCAGCGCCGAGGCGACGGGATGGGCGCTGATGTCGCCCCGCTCCTCCCCCTCCAGCGCATCGCGCCACCATTGAAAGCGGATCTCGCCGGGCATGGGGTCGGAGACGATCTCGCGCACCCGCGCCACCTCAAGGCTGAAGGCGTAGAGGGCGTGCAGATGCTTGCGATGGCTCCAGGGCGCGAAGAGGCTGGCGAGCCAGCGGTCGGGATCATGCTCGCGCAGCAGGGTCTCGCAATAAACATAGGCCTCGCCGAGGCGGGGGTCGGCGACCTCATCCATCATGGGGTCGCCAGCAGGGCGGCGGCCACGCGGCGGCGCTCGCCCAGAAGGATGTTGTAGGTGGAGATGGCGGCCCCCGTGCCCATGCTGTCGACCCTTATGCCCGCCGCCCGCAACGCCGCGCGCAAGTCAGCCGAGGGAGGTACGAGCTCGCGCCCCGTTCCGATCAGCAGCAGTTCCACCGCGCCCGCAGGCTCGGCCAGCAGCACGCTCAAACTGGCGTGGGTGATCTCTTGCGGGTTCAGGGCGGTCCAGGCGTGGACGCCCGAGGGCAGCACCAGGATCGAGCCACGATGGGACATGTCGGCGAAGCGGAAGCCCCCGGCGCCATAACCCTCGATCACATGGGACCCCGGGAGAAAACCTTCATAGCGCGTCTGGGACATCAAAGCCTCGCCTGCGGGGCAATGCGGGAGCGCGAGGGCGCGTTCCCGATCGGTGCGGTCAGACCGCAGGCTTCGCCTTGCCAGCCTTTGCAGGCGCGGGTTCGGCCTCGCCCTCAGCCGCGCGCGGGTTCAGATAGATCAGCACCGGCGAGCAGATGAAGATGGACGAATACATGGCCACGATCACGCCCCACATCATCGCTAACGAGAAGGAGCGGATCACATGGCCGCCGAAGAAGACCAGCGCCAGAAGCGCCATCAGCGTCGTCGTCGAGGTCATGATGGTGCGCGAGAGCACCGCATTGATGGAGAGATCGATGATCTCCGGCATGGGGGTCTTCTTGTATTTGCGCATGACCTCGCGGATGCGGTCCAGCACCACCACAGTCTCGTTCAAGGACAGGCCCACGATGGTGAGAATGGCCGCGATGGAGGTCAGATTGAACTCGAGCTGCGTCACCGCAAAGAAGCCCACGGTCAGCAAGAGATCGTGCATGGTCGCGATGACGGCGGCCACCGCCAGCGGCCATTCGTAGCGGAACCACAGATAGGTCAGCACCGCGATGATCGAGAGCACCACGCCGAGCGTCCCCGACTGAACCAGTTCGCCAGAGACGCGCGGGCCCACCACCTCGACGCGGCGCACTTCGTAATCATTCACGATGACGGCGCGCACCTTCTCCACGACCACCTGCTGGGCCGCGTCGCCGCCCGGTTGCAGGCGCACGCGCATGGTGGCGTCCACGCCCCCGCCAAAGGCCTGCACCTCCACCTCGCCCAGGCCCAGCTTGTCGCCCAGCGCCCGCAGGCTGGTCAGATCCGCCTGCCCCTGCTTGGCGCGCACCTCGAAGAGCGTGCCGCCGGAGAAGTCGATGCCGAAGTTGAGGCCGACCGTCAGGAACAGCACCACCGAGACCACGGAGAGGATGGCCGAGAAAGGATAGCTCACGCGCCGGAAGCGCATGAAGCCGAAGTTCACATTGTCGGGCGCGAGGCGAAAACGAAGCATCGGTTGGCTCCCGTCAGATCGGCAGGGTCGTTGGCTTGCGCCAGCGATACCACAGCGCGATCATCATGCGCGTCATGGTGACGGCGGTGACGATGGTGGTGAGAATGCCCAGACCCAGCGACACGGCGAAGCCGCGCACGGGGCCTGTGCCCAGGAAATAGAGGATCACCGCCGCGACCATCATGGTCGATTGGGAGTCCACAATGGTGGCGACGGCGCGGGTGAAGCCCGCGTCCAGCGCCGAGATGATCGAGCGGCCCGCCCGCGATTCCTCGCGGATGCGCTCATAGATCAGCACGTTGGAGTCCACGGCCATGCCGATGGTGAGCACGATGCCCGCGATGCCCGGGAGCGTCAGCGTCGCCTGCAAGAGGATCAGCGAGGCGAAGATCATGGCGATATGGATGGCCAGCGCCACATTGGCGAAGACGCCGAAGACGCCATAGGTGGTGAGCATGTAGCAAACCACCAGCACGCCCGCCACATAGGCGGCGAGCTTGCCCGCGTCGATGGAGTCCTGCCCAAGGCCCGGCCCCACCGTGCGCTCCTCCACGATGTTCATCTTGGCGGGCAGCGCGCCTGCGCGCAGCAGGATCGAGAGATTATTGGCCTGCTCCACCGTGAAGCGGCCCGAAATCTGGCCGGACCCACCGGTGATGGGGCTGAGAATGCGCGGGGCGGAGATCACCTTGTTGTCGAGCACGATGGCGAAGGGCTTGCCCACATTGGCCGCCGTCACCTCGCCAAAGCGCTGGCCGCCGCGAATGTTGAATTTGAAATTGACCACGGGCTCGGACGTCCGCTGGTCAAAGCCCGGCTGGGAATCCGTGAGATCCTCGCCCTGCACCATGACCTGCTTTTCAACCGGCAACACGCCGGGCTGATCGGTCTGGGGCAGCATGTCCACATCGGAGGGGTTGTAGCCGGGATCGGCCACGAGGCGAAATTCCAGCTTGGCTGTCGTGCCCAGCAGTTCCTTCAAGCGCCCTGTATCCTGCAAGCCCGGCACCTGCACGAGAACCCGGTCGGCGCCCTGACGCTGGATGTTGGGCTCGGTGGTGCCCAGCGCATCGACGCGCTTGCGGATGACTTCAATGGCCTGATCGACGGCGCGGCGCATCTTGTCGATGAGGCCAGCTTCGGTCACGGTCATGCGGATCATGCCGTCTTCGGCGGTGACGATCTCGATGCTCGGCGCGCCTACGCCGCCCATGGCGTTTGCGGCGCCCACGCCCAACTGGCGCAGCTTGGGCATGATCTTGGTGCGGTCATTGGCGTCGGCGATGCGGAACTGGACCGTGCGGCCCTGCACCCCATAGCCGCCCGCCAGGCTGCGCACATTTTCTTCGCGCACGATGCGGCGGGCGTCGTCGCGCAGATTGCCCACCATGGTCTTGATCACATCGTTTTGATCGACTTCCAGCAGGATATGCGCCCCGCCCTGCAGATCGAGCCCGAGCACGACCTGTTCGAAGGGGATCCACTTCGGCAGCTTGCCCTTGATCTGATCAAAGGTCGCCTTCGACAGGAAGCTCGGCATGATGATCAGGAACGCCGCCAGGGTCATGGCGATGATCGAGGCGATCTTCCAGCGGGGAAAACGAAACATGGATCAAAGTCTCTCGGGCTTGGGGCCGACGCTCGCGACAACCTTAAATGGGGGCGTCAAAGGGATCCGTCACTCCTTGACGGGTTCGCCCTTGGTGCGCACATCCGAAATCATGGTGCGCAGCAGTCGCACCTTCACCCCTTGGGAGATCTCGATCTCCACCTCGGCGTCGTCAAGGGTGCGCGAGACCTTGGCGATCAGGCCGCCGGCGGTCACCACGGTGTCGCCCCGGCGCACGTTGGAAATCATCTCCTGATGGGCCTTGGCGCGCTTCTGCTGGGGCCGCATGATCATGAAATACATGATCACGAGGATGACCGCGAAGGGCACCAACTGCATCACCAAATCGGTCGGACCGGCGGCTCCAACGGCCTGGGCGTAGGCGGGCGTAATGAAGTTCATGATCTCGGCAAGCTCCCATGGGGCGACGCCCGGCGCAAAGCGGCCAGACGCCCAATTCGGCGCGGACTATAACCAGCGCGGCCCGTAAAGCAATGGAGCGCGGACGGCTGGCGCGCATCAACTCCGCGCGCCCCGAACGGAGACGCCCTATCGCACAAGGCAAGGGCCTCGCGATGATCTGGCGCAAGGCCGGAAGCTCAACGTAATGCTAAGTCAGCGCCCAGAACTTGAGCTTGACGATCAGGTCTT
>CAMDOY010000212.1 GCA_945903655.1 Rhizobium sp. Q54
CATCGCGCGAACATTCTCAGGCATGCGTTTGTCACAATCTCTGCGAACCGATTTCTGAATCCGTCTGGGCTTTCTGCGGCGGGCGGAGCAATAATCGGTGCTGCCTTGCGCACCTGCCGCTCGAGAGCCACAAAGGCTTGGTCGACTGCTCGCTTTGGCAAGCCGATCTCCAGCCCGAAGCGCCGAAACAGGGATTGGTCAGCTTCGTCCAACCTTACTCGGCGCCCACCGATGGTTAGCGCCAGCGCCTGATCCAAGCCATCATAGATCGCAGTGTTCAACACATCATACACAGGCGACAGGCGCAGTCCTGCAGGTGTTTCCAGCAGCGAGAAATTCTTCAAATGCGCATCACAGTTGCCGATGAGCGCGAAGACGAGCAAGCGCCGATAGAAGCGCAACAGGTCGATTGATGGGCGCACCGAATGCTGCTTGATGATTGATGCAATATCCTCATACGCTGCATTGTACTTGCCCGCGTAGTCCTGCCCGCGAGGTTTGCATAGAATCTGCGCGCAATCCTCGAGCCTTAGCTTTTCGCCGCGTGCGCTCCGGTCGAACCGGGTGACGACAAGGGCCTGCTCCTCGACTACCGAAACATGGGCCAGCTCGAACTTCGTGACTTCGTTCGTACCCAGCACGGCAGCCGTCCAGCGCAGGCTTAGGGCCTCGTTGCGAACCAGGCTCTGGATCCGCTCCGAATTGAACTTGGCGATGTACGGCGCAAGCCCTTGAGGGGCTGCCGGCCGGAAGGCGTTCCCCTCCTTCACCACGAGAAGTTTCCTCTGGATGCCGGAGACCGTCCTGCCAGGGCTCGCCGTCGCCTCGGTAATTTCGGGGGCTGGGGCTAGGTCGCTAGGTGGACGCAGGCTCACCGCACCAATGCAGTCGGCGCCGTACCTCAGGAGGAGGCCGAGATCGTCTTCCTCGAGCACGTGAGCGACCCGGGCCTGCTGCTCACGCAGCCAACCCTCTGGCGCGAGATGCTCGAAGAACGGATGAAGCCCTCGGGCCCACTCATGCTCCCGCCGAACCGCTGGGAAGCAACACGCGATTTCATTGTTCCAGCCTGAAGCGTAGGTAAAGCGGGTCCCACCGCCGGCTGTCTCTGTTAGGCTGCCTGCTAGCTGGTCCTTGTAAAGGATGTCGGCGGTCCGCGAAGCCATGCTAAGGTTTATTCCATCCCTGCTCGGCAGAGCAAAAGATTGGCCCCTGGGAACAGGTCTGCCTTGCCATATAGCCTATCGACTCTAAAAAGCAAGCCATAATTTCATTTGTTTCTGTCGACTTGGCTAGAGAAAGTCTTAGTTTTCTTGTGGGCGTTATTTTCGGCCGTCCACTTCCCCCGTCTAGCAAAAGCTTCGCAAGTGCGGCGGCCACCGCGCCTCCCCGCATTCTCCAGGCAACAGGTCGGCAAAATTTCGAATCCCCGTACACCCCATCCGCCAGATTTTCGTCGCGAACTGGTCCTAAGCCCAAAAATGGCCTGCATTTCTTTGAGGATTTCAAAGGAATTTGCGAAGGCGACCGAACCTCGGAGACCGGGGAAGGGCCGAAAATGGGTCTCTGAAGCCCTTTTGTCTCTTTTCGACCGAACCTCGCCAAAATTGGTTCGGTTAAATAAAACATCTATTTTTCAATGTCTTACGATTTTCGCGGCCTTGCCCGGTTCGTGACGGTTCTCTCGCCTGTCGAGACGAAATGGGCCTCAACCCGGAGTAGGCGTAGGGGCGCGTGGTTCAGGGAAGCGGAAGGCCTAGGGAAGAACCCTGACGGCATTATGAGCTACTGCCGATTAAAATGGCCAAGTAGCGTGTATCAATTCCGCCAAGGCCGCATGTCCGGATAACCGCTTACTGCCCAGGCACCGTCAACCAGCAGGGATGCGCCAGAGACGTAACTCGCGTCATCGCTTGCAAGAAAGAGCGCCGGCGCCGCGATTTCCTCCGGTTGTGCGGCGCGGCCTTGAGGGATCCGTTGCAGGAAGGCCGCGTGGATATCAGTATCGTCGAACAGTCGTTTAGTCAGCGGCGTTTGAACTAAGCCGGGGAGAATGGCGTTAACACGAATTCCGCTTGGGGTGAGCTCCAAAGCGCCATTCTTGGTCAACATTTCAACCCCAGCCTTGGCCGCTGAATAGGCCGCGCCGGCATGCATAGGTACATGCGCGTTGAGTGATGCGATATTAACCATCGCCCCGTGTCCCTGTTTAAGCATGGCCTGTGCCGCGTGTTTCATAGCGAACATCACGCCCTTCAAACAAAGGTCGAGGGTGAAATCCCAATCCGCCTCAACCATCCGCGCGATATATCCATGCCGATTGGCGCCCGCCACATGAAAGCTTGCATCCACTGCCCCAAATTCATCCAGCGCAGTGGAGAAAAGCGCGGCCACATCATCTTCTCTGGTGACGTCACCACGCATGGCGATGCCTTTGGGGCCGAGTTCGCTTTGAAGCGTGACTATCCGATCCTGACTTATATCATTAGCCACAACGCGTCCGCCTTCCGCTAGGAAGCGTCGCGCAATCGCAAGTCCAATGCCCGATGCACCACCGGTAATAACTGCAGTCTTCCCGGTAAACCGTCTGTGCGTCATGTTTCCTCCAGCGCCGATCATATGTGAGAAGCTGTCCACGCCAGCTTTTGAGCATTCTTCCCAAGGCACCACAGCTAACAGCTGGTTGTGACCGGGGAAAAGCCAGCTGCATTAGATCGCTTCTGTCGAGGCGTCTCGGCGGAGACGCCGCTTACCATGCGACGTTCAAACTCGGCCCGTCATTATCTCACATCACGAATTCATCATGCTTGGCAGCCAGGTGATGATGCTGGGGAAGATCATGCATAAAGCCATCCCCAAGAGCATGAGCAGCACAAAGGGAGTTTGTGATTTGTAGATATCCATCATCGTGATGCCGGGTGGCGCCACTGCCTTCATATAAAAAAGATTGAAGCCAAAAGGCGGCGTCAGATACGCCAGTTCCATATTGATCACGAAGATGATGGCGAACCAAAGCGGATCAAAGCCCAAAGACACAACGATCGGGAAGAAGATTGGCGCTGTCAAAAGCACAATGCCCGTAGGATCGAAAAACATCCCCATCACAAACAGGATGATGTTCATGACAATGATCACCGTCCAGGGATCGCCAACGCCCTTGATGAGTGTACTCACCAGAGAGGCCGCACCGGTTACGGCATAGAGCGAGGTAAAGGCAGAGGCTGCGAAGACAATCCAAATAACCATGGCGCTCAGGCGGAGCGTAATGAATAATGCCGAAGAAAAACTCTCACGGGTCAATGTGCGTTTCAGTGCCGCACTAAGAATCGCGCCGAGGGCGCCGATGGCCGAAGCCTCGCTTGGTGTCGCGATGCCGAAAAACATAGAGCCCATGACGGAAAAGATAAGCCCGATCGGCAGCAGAAGCGCCACCAGCAGACGCGATCTTTCGCGCAGTGGTAGCCGTGCCTCTACAGGCACAGCCGGCCCTATGTCCTTCTGAAAATGAGAACGTATCAGAATATAAGCTATGAAAAGACCGCTGAGGAGCAGACCTGGCAGGATGCCCGCTATGAACATCTGCCCTACCGACACGCGCGACGTAAGAGCAAGAACGATCATCAAGACACTTGGTGGAATAAGGATGCCAAGCGACCCGCCAGCCGAAATACACCCAATCGCGATCCGTTTGCTGTAGCCACGCTTCAACATGGAAGGCAGCGCGATAAGTCCCATGGATGTCGTGGCGGCGCCGCTAATTCCGACCATGGCTGCAAACATGGTGCAGATCAGCACAGTGCCAGCGGCAAGCCCCCCACGTAGCCCGCCCAACCAATGATACATTAATTCATACATATCCTCGGCAATGCCACATCGTTGCAGCATTGCACCCATGAATATGAACATGGGAACCGCAACAAGCAGGAACATATCCATGGCCATATAGGTTCGATTGGCCAGGATGGGCAGCGCGTGGGGCCCCCAGAGGATAATGATGAAAAAAGTCGCCACACCACCGATCGCAAAGACAAGTGGGACCCCTGCCATCAGAAGCAGGACCAGGCTGCCGAACAGGATAATCGTGAGCCATTCAGGGCCAAGAGAGAGCATGTTTAACCTCCAGCAGCGATTTTTTTGTTTTGTGCGGCGATTGTCATTTGGCGGTTACCCTACTGGCGCGGAGCCTGAGGAAAAGCCGGGGATGTGGGTTCGGACCGGAAAAACTTCCCGGCCGGTGACAGCCATGCCGATGTTTCGAATAAGCTGTGCCACCACCTGCATTAGGAAAAGGAAGCAACCAACCGGGAGAGTTGTCCGCAGCGGATAGTAGATGGGCTTCCAATGCGACATGGTGGTTTCGCCGATCTGCCAGGAATTGATGGTGATCTCCAGCGATACCCAGAACAACACGCCAAGGTAGAGAAATGCAAAAACACTGGTGAAGACATCAGTGATGGCGCGACCGCGAGGTGATAACTTCCCCCAAAAGATGTCTACATTAATGTGGCCACCTGTAAGGTATGTGTAGGCACCGCCGAGAACGATATAGGCGCCAAAGATGAAAAGGGAAATTTCGTACGCCCATTGGGAAGGCGAATTCAAAAAATACCTCATCACAATTTCCCAAACCATGATGAAGAGCATCGGACATATCAGAAACGCGACAATCCAGGCAAATTTGGCGTTGAGCCAATCCGTAAACCTAAGATAGGCTTCGATCACTTTCATGGCGTACCCCATTTTTCTGGAATTATTGCGGCAATTGCTATCAAGAAGCTTTGCTTGCGTGCCGAATCTTGGAAGCCAAGCGGCAGCAACAAGCTCAGCTTCATGTAAGTTTGACGGGGGCTAGGCTGCGCAATTACCTGACGCAGCCCAGCATCAGGGCTTAAGCCGGAAGACGCTTAGGTCCGTAGTAATCCTTGTAGACTTGGCGCGCCTCAGAATAGATATCAATGACCCTGTCGATGAACGGCATACGGCCCCGCATGCCAACAAAGCGATTCCAGCACCAGTCAGCAGCTTTGGTAAGTTCATCATCAGGGATCATCATGGTTTGCATCCCGCCATCAGCAAGTCTTTTGCGCCCTCGTACGTCAGTGGGAATCGTGAGCGCCGAAATCTCCAGGTTCATGACCCGAGCTGCTGATATCATCACCTCCTGCAGGTCAGCGGGCATGGAATTGAAGGTTCTTTGGTTCATGATCACTTCAGTAACGTCATACGGCACGACTGAAGGGTTTATGTAGTATTTGCAGACCTCATGCATTTTCATGCCGGCCCATGCATCTGGTGAACCAAAGGCAGCCGCATCAAGTATTCGGGTTTGGATCGCCGTATACACTTCGCCACCCGGGACTGTGACAATGGAGGCACCATTATGGACAAGCCAGTCGGCCCAAATCCCGAAGGCACGTACCTTCATGCCCCTGAAGTCGGCATACTTCGCTACAGGTCGCGTTGAAACCATAGCGCCCCATTCATCTGAGCAAACATATGTCAGGTGCGCGATATTGTGTGGCCTATAGGCTTCCTGAAAGACTTCCTTGATGCCCATATATTGGTAAATGAGCTCGTAAAATTCGAGGTTTGTGAATGGGAAGAAAGGTACCG
Source organism: Rhizobium sp. Q54 (assembly GCA_945903655.1). Lineage (GTDB taxonomy): Bacteria > Pseudomonadota > Alphaproteobacteria > Rhizobiales > Beijerinckiaceae > Terripilifer. Next base: position 5,614 of record CAMDOY010000212.1, read on the forward strand.
CCCAAAGATATTCCGCTACCGGCACGATGCCGCGATGGTAGATGGGCGCGGTCACGGCGATGTCAGCAACACCAGACCCAACACCGCGGAATGTCTCTCCAATACCTAGGAGTACTTCAGCATTGAAGTTCGTCACTTCAATGCGACCGCCTGACATTCTATTGACCCGTTCAACAAAAAGCCTGGCTGATCGATCCTGGGATTCAATGCCAATACCCGTGAAGTTACTTTGTAGCTTCAGCCGCCAAGTCCGGTTTTGTGCGTTGGCGATTGTAGGGGCCGCGAGAACCGCAGAACCAGCAGCACCGATCGCTGCCGTTTTCAGGTAGCTGCGCCGGTTAACTGTCGATGGCTCGTTGATGGCTTTGGCAGCAGCCACGTCAACAGATTCATGCTTGGACATTGTTTCCCTCTTCGCGTTGAATTTTTTTGTCTTAAAGCGCGTTGGAGTAACGCTGTTACATCGCCAGAAGGTTTGTCAATAGTGATTTTACGCTTGGGTCCAAAGATCGTCATTTTCCCGGATTTTGAGTGACCCATCGCCGCGAGGAAGAATTCGTCAGTGAACACACTGCTCATAGCGGGGACGAATCTCACCCGAACACCCGCCCCATCTGCTCTCCCCAAGGCAGCTTCGCCACCTCGACCATCTCATTGATCGAAATCGCCGGCGGCCGCCGCTTCACCACCAGCGCCTCCAGCACCTCGGGCGCCAGATAGGCCAGCCGGATCATCCGGCCGATAAACCGCTCAGAGACGCCCTCCTTCCCCGCGATGTCCTGCAGGGTGGAGGCCTCCCCCTCCTCCAACTGCCGCCGCCACTTCCAGGCGCGCGCGATAGCCCGCAGCACATGCGGGTCCTGGCCATGGCTGCCACGCAGCCCCGCATCCTCAGGCGGCAGGATCTTTGGCCGCCCGTTGCGCTTGCGAAGCGTCAGCGGGATCACAACCCGGATGCTGGTGGCGGTTTCACTCATGCAAAGGCCTCCTCT
>CAMDOY010000213.1 GCA_945903655.1 Rhizobium sp. Q54
GAGGATCGTTTCCAGCACAGCCGAATTGCGGATGTAGCGCTGGCGGGCGCGCGCAAAGCCGATCAGCTCGATCTCGAAGAGCCCATCGGGTTCGAGCTGGGGGTCGCGCAGGAGATTGCAGAAGATGGGATCGCCATCGAACCGGGGAATGCAGCACCACTGGATGCGCGCGCGTTGATCGACCAGCGCGGCGATGGCGCAATTGCCGAGCACGGCGAGGTCGAGATCTGGCGCAGTCATGGGCGCGCCTCGTGCATCAGCAGGGCGCGCAGGGCGTCCGTATCCGGCAAGACCTGCTGGGCTTGCGTGCGCACTTCGGGAGAACCGATACGCACCGACAGGCCGCCCGCATGGTTCACGAAGACGAAGCCCGCTTCGTCCGTCAGATCATCGCCAAAGAAAACCGGCATGCGCCCTGCGAAGGGGGGCGCGCGCATCAGTTCTGCTATGGCTGTGCCCTTGTCATAGAGCCCGGGCTTCAGCTCGACGACGAACTTGCCCTCCTGCACGGCGAGGCCATCGGCTGGGCTGAAGCGCAGCAGAAAACGCAGCGCCTCCGCGCCAAGCTCAGGCCGCTTGCGATAATGCACCGCCAGCGTGGCGCCCTTGTCCTCCAGCATCAGCCCCTCATGGGCGGCGACGAAATCGCGCAGGGGTTTGCGGGCGTGATCCATGATGCGCGGATCGGCGCGCCGCTCGGCGCCGCTGGCGTCGCGGATCTCGGCGCCGTGCAGGCCGACGGCTGTGAGTTTCAGGGGGGAGAAGATGCGGTCGATATCCCCAAGGGAGCGACCGCTGACCAGCGCAAGGGCGCCATGGCAGCGCGCGGACAGGCGCTGCAGCAGCGCCCGCAGGTCCCCATCGCTGACCACATCGCGCGGCTCGGGCCTGATCTCAAGCAGCGTGCCGTCCACATCGAAGAACAGCGCCGCGCGCTCAAGGGCTGGCAGCGCGAGGGCGGCGGCGGGCGCGGGTGAGGCTTGGGTCTGGGGCATGAGGCCGGGCGCAACCATGGAGAGCGGACAAGGGCCAACGCCCCCATGCCCCTCAGGTTCCGCTCAAGGCGTGAAAAAGGGGCGCTGGTGTCCCGGCGCCCCTGAGATCGTTTTCGGAATGAAGCGGGCGCTCAGCCCGGATCGGCCACAAAGCCCGCGATGTTGATGGCGGAGACGGCGGCGGCCTCGTCATTGTCTGAGGTATCACCGGAGACGCCGATGGCGCCAATGATTTTCTTGTTGGCGTCGCGGATCATCACGCCGCCGGGCACGGGCACGATATTGCCGTCGGCGAGGCCGTTCAGGGCGTTGACGAAATGGGGGCGCTCGGCCGCCATGGTGTTCAGGCGGCGCGAGGGCATGCCAAAAGCGACCGCGCCATAGGCTTTGCCATAGGCCACGCGCCAGCGCATGAAGGTCGTGCCATCCTCGCTGGCGGCGGCGCGGATGGAGCTATCCGCATCCAGAACCACCACGGACATGGGGTTGAAGTTGTGCTCGCGGCAATAGGCGAGCGTATCGGCGAGCAGCTTCTGCGCCACGGCGAGCGTTAATGCGGACATGTGACCCCCTTGAGTTGAACCGGGGGGAGTGTTCGCAAGCCCGGGGCCTCTCGTCAACCCGGCGCGCCGATGTTACCTGTGACCCATGAAGGGCATCGACCTCCGCCAACAACTCATCGCCCATGCGCGATCCCTCACCACCCTGGGCCTCACCCAGGGAACCTCGGGCAATCTGAGCGCCCGGGTGGGGGACGCCATGCTCATCACCCCCAGCGGCGTGGCCTACGAGACACTGACGCCCGCCTCGCTGGCGCTCATGCCGCTGGATGGCGGCGGTGCCTTCGAAGGGCTGCTGAAGCCCTCCAGCGAATGGCGGTTTCATCTGGATATTTTGCTGGCGCGGCCGGATGTTGGGGCGGTGGTCCATGCCCATTCCACCTACGCCACGGTTCTGTCGATCCTGCGGCGGCCCATCAAGGCCGTGCATTACATGATCGCGGCTTTTGGCGGCCCGGAGATCGCCTGCACGGATTACGCGCCCTTCGGCACGCAGGAGCTTTCGGAACTGGTGATCGAGGGTCTGGGGCCGCGCCACGGCGTCTTGCTGGGCAACCACGGCATGATCGCCACAGGCGCCACTCTGGCGGAGGCCATGCACCGGGCGGTGGAGCTGGAGACGCTCGCGCGGCAAAGCTATCTGGCTGGGCTCGCGGGAACCCCGGTCATCCTGCCAGACGAGGAAATCATGCGCTGCGTCGAGCGCTTCAAGAGCTACGGCCCGAAGGCGCAGGACGGCGAGGCCTGAGCGGCCCCGCCCCGGAACCGATCACCAGACCCCGGTATTGGCCATGGAGACCCAGGGCTCCTGCGGCGGCAGGGCGTCGCCTTTCTGCAGCAGTTCGATGGAGATATTGTCGGGGGAGCGGATGAAGGCCATGCGGCCCTCGCGCGGGGGGCGGTTGATGGTGACGCCCGCCTTCATCAGGCGGTCACAGAGCGCATAGATGTCATCGACTTCGTAGGCGAGATGGCCGAAATTGCGCCCACCCGTATAGGCCTCGGGATCCCAATTGTAGGTCAGCTCGACGAGGGGCGCCTTGCGCTCCGTGCCGGAGGCGACATCCTCGGGGGCCGCGAGGAAGATCAGGGTGAAGCGGCCCTGCTGGCTTTCCACCCGCCGCACCTCCTCAAGGCCAAGCTTGCGGCAGTAAAAATCAAGGGCGTCATCGACATTGGACACCCGGACCATGGTATGCAGATAGCGCATTGTTCAGTCTCCGACTCGGAACGTGCCGCAAGGATCATCCATTCCGCAGGAATGGCAAGCCTCATCCCCCTCGAACCCGGCCCTGACCCATGACCGACGCCGACGCCCTCAAGGAGAAATCCGCCCTCGCCTCCATCACGGCGAGCGCCCTGCTGACGCTCGGCAAGCTGGTTGCGGGCCTGTTCTCGGGGTCTCTGGCGCTGATCTCGGAGGCGGGCCACGGGTTGCTCGATACGGGCGCGACGATCCTGACCTATTTCGCCATCCGCGCCTCCGGCAAGCCCGCCGACGAGGAGCATCACTATGGCCATGGCAAGGTGGAGGCTGTGGCGGCGCTGGCGGAGACAGGCCTGCTGATCGTCCTTTCCGGCTTCGTCCTGATCGAGGCCGTGCGCCGCCTTGTGGGCCATCAGGCCGACCCCGTCGAGGCGACCTGGCCGGTCTTCGCGGTGCTGGTGGTGTCCATCGTGGTGGATCTCGTGCGCTGGCGCTCCCTCAGCGCCATCGCCGAAGAGACCAAGAGCGACGCGCTGGCGGCGGACGCCCTGCATTTCTCCAGCGATCTCGTCGCCTCCGTCTGCGTGCTGCTGGGGCTCGCCGCCTCGCGCTACGGGTATCATCAGGGCGATGCGCTGGCCGCCATCGGCGTGTCGGTCTTCATCGCCATCGCGGGCTATCGGCTGGGGCGGCGCACCATCGACACCCTGGTGGACGCGGCGCCCAAGGGCCTCGCGGACCAGATCCGCGCCAGCGTGGAGGCGGTGACGGGCGTGGTGAATGTGGAGAGCGTGCGCCTGCGCCCCGCTGGTCCGCAGGTGCTGGGCGAAGTCGGCATCATGGTCCCACGCAGCATGCCGCTGGAGCGGGTGGCCCATGTGAAGCAGGAGGTCACCGCCGCCATCGCGCTGGTGGCGCCGGAGGCCAATGTCACCATCACCGCCAACCCGATCGCGCTCGATGACGAGAGCGCCCTGGAGCTGGTGCTGCTGATCGCGGCACGGCGCAGGCTCGCGATCCACCATGTCACCGTGCAGGAAATCAACGGCGTCAAGGCGGTGAGCCTCGATCTGGAGCTGGATGGGAGGATGACCCTGGGCCAGGCCCATGAAATCGCCTCCTCCCTCGAGGAGGCCATCGAGGCGGAGCTGGGGCCGGGGGTGGAGGTGGAGACCCATGTGGAGCCGCTGGAGATCGCCGAACTCAGCGGCCGCGACGTCACCGCCGACAAGGCCGCCGCCATCGAAGCGGTGCTGGTCGCAGCCGCGCAAGAGGGCGGCGTGATCAGCGATGTCCATGACGTCAGGGTGCGGGAGACGCCGAACGGGCTCGTGGTGAACTACCATTGCCGGGCGGATCAGGCGCTGACTGTGGATCAGGTGCACGACGCCGTGGATGAGCTGGACCGCCGCGCACGCCGCGCGGAAGCGACGATCTCGCGCATTGTCGGCCATGCCGAGCCCTTGCTGGGCTAAGGACCTGCCTGAAAATTGGTCAGCGTCGCCGATTTGCGATAGGTAAGGCGACGCTTCCTGCGATTCATGAGATCAACAATGTCCACCCTGAAGTCGCGCCCCGTTCTTATCTTGATCGCCGGATTTCTGGTGCTGTTCATCGGAGGCGGGGCGAGACTCGCTATCGGGCTCACGCTGAAGCCCATGGTCGAGGAACTCGGCTGGGGGCGCAGCGAGCTCGGCGTGACCGTCGCGGTGTTTCAGGTGGTCACCGCCATCGCCATGTTTTACGCGGGAAAAATCGCGGACACTATGAGCCTTCGTCTGGTGCTTGGGGGTGGCGTGGCTCTGGGTGGGCTCACCATCGGCGCCATGTGCCTTGTCACCGAACCCTGGCACGCCTTCCTGCTCTATGGCGTTGCTTTCGCCATCGGCAATGGGGTCGCGGCGACCACGCCGGTCGCGGTCATGGTCACGCGCGCCTATCCCCAGAAATCCGGCATGGCGAACGCCATCGCGCTGGGGGGCATGAGCGTGGGCCAATTGGTGGTGATCGCCGTGCTCGCGGCGGTGATGGTCAGCATCGGCTGGCGCTCGGTCTATATCTGGTTGGGCGCGGCCCATTTCATCCTGATCCCGCTGATCCTCGCCGCCGTGCCCGGTCGAGAGGCCTCAGCCCAGGCCCGCAGCGCGGCATCGCAACAGGGCATGACCCTGCGCGAGGCCTCCCGCACGAAACAATTCTGGCTGCTGATCGGGATTTTCGCCATCTGCGGTTTCGACGATTTCTTCGTCACCACCCATGTGGTCGCCTTCGCGCAGGACCGGGGGCTGGACGCCTATGTGGCGGGGAATCTGCTGGCCGCCATGGGCATCGTCGGCCTGATGGGCGTGATTCTGGCGGGTGGTTGGGGCGACAAGTCCGGCCCCATCGCGCCCACCATCGCCACCTTCGTGGCGCGGGTGGCCGTGTTCGGGCTGGTGGCGGTGGATCAGTCGCAGCTGTCGGTCATGATCTTCGCGCTGGTCTTCGGCGTGAGCTTTCTGGCCACCGCGCCGCTGACGGTGCTGTTCATCCGCGACAGTTTCGGCACGCGCAATCTCGGCGCCATCGGCGGCCTGATCGTCATGGTCCATCACATGTGCGGGGGATTGGGCGCCTATATCGGCGCGGTGGTCTTCGATGGGACCGGCTCTTATGACCTAGTCTTCATCGTCATGTGCGTGGCCTCCCTGGCCGCCGCCCTCTTCACCTGGGCGCTCTCCCGGGCAGGACCGGCGGACCCCTCATTGGCGGGCGCGCGATAGGCCCGGCCAGGACTTGACAACCCCTGCATATTTGTTAGTGAATATTCACTCACGTCATAACAAGGGCGTCAAGAGGGTGCGGGGACGGCGGTCATGTTCAGCAAGCTGATGTCGGCGCGGCGTTTTGCGCCCCTGTTCTGGTGCCAGTTCTTCTCCGCCTTCAATGACAATTTCGTGCGCCAGATGCTGGCCATGTTCATCCTGTTCCGGCTGGGCGAGGAGGCGGCGGGCTCGCTGATCACGCTGGCGGTCGGGATCTTCATCGCCCCCTCCCTGCTCCTGTCGGCGCTCGGCGGCGAGATCGCGGATTCCCATGACAAGGCGGTGATCGCACGGCGGCTGAAGTTCGCAGAAATCGGTGTGCAGATGATCGCCGCCGCCGGCTTCTGGTTCGGCTCCCTGCCCCTGCTCTACGCAGCGCTCTTTGGCCTTGGCGTCATCGCCGCCCTGTTCGGCCCCATCAAATACGGCATCCTGCCCGATCATCTGGAGACCCACGAACTGCCCGCAGGCAACGCCCTGATCGAGGGCGCGACCTTTCTGGCCATTCTGTGCGGCCTCATCGTGGGCGGCTATGCGGCCGACCATGCGCGCGATCCCCTGGGCGTCGTGGCGCAACTCATGGTGATCGCGGTTCTGTGCTGGGGCGCGAGCCGCTTCATTCCAGCCACCGGCGCCGCTGCGCCCCATCTGCGCCCCTCCGCCAATATCTTCGCCTCGACAGGCCGTCTGCTCCGGGAATTGGCCGCCGACCCCCGCCTCTGGATTGGCGGCGTCGCGGTGAGCTGGTTCTGGATGACCGGCGCCATCGCGCTCTCCCTCGTGCCCGTGCTGATCAAGACCCGCATCGGCGGCGGCATTGATGTGGAGACCGCCATCAGCGCGCTCTTCGCCATCGGCATCGGCCTGGGCTCGGTGATGGCCGCCGTGGTGGCCCATGGGCGCATAAGGCTCCTGCCCGTGCCGCTCTCGGGGCTTGTCATGGCGGCCTTCCTGATCGATCTGGGAATTGCGACCATGGGCCTACCCAAGGCCACGGGCGAGATAGCGCTGAGCGCCTTCTTC
>CAMDOY010000214.1 GCA_945903655.1 Rhizobium sp. Q54
CGAGCACGTCGAGCAGCACGACAGGGCCGCCCGCCGCCAGCAGATCAGCCAGACCGGCGACGGAGATGAGAGTCCTTGACCGCGCCTCGCTCATGTCGCGCCCTCGCTCAGGCCGTCATGGTGGCGCGGTAGAGCACGCGGCGTCCGCCGCCCGCATAGTCCTTGATGCCCTTGTGCTGCACCACGCGGTTGTCCCAGACCGCCAGCGCGCCCTTGGTCCAGCTGTAGCGCACGGTGGCCTCCGGCGACTTGATCATGTCGAAGAGGATGCCGAGGATGTTCTGGCTCATGATGCGGCTGACGCCCTTGATATAGCCCGCATAGGACTCGTTCACGGCGATCCACTTGCGGCCAGTCTCCGGATGCACGCGCACCAGCGGCATTTCGAAGGGAGGCATCCGGATGCGGGCCTTGGTGGCCTCCTCGGCGTCCAGATAGCGGTCGGTGATATGGCCTGTCGCGTCGGCGGACTGGACCACGGTCAGGCTCTCCAGATAGGCCGCGAAGAGCGGGTCGAGCTGCTCGTAGACCCAGGCCGTGTTGCTGAAAATCGTGTCGCCGCCGAATTCGGGAAGCTGTTGCGCGAAGAGCGCAGTGAAGGCCGGAGCGTCCGGACGGAAGCCGCCATCCGCATGCCAGATGTGGTTGCGAAGGTTCTTGTCCTTGAGGGAGTCGATCATCGTGGCGTCCGGATTTTCCGGCGCGCGCGGCGTGTGGGGACCGGCGTAGTGGAAAAACTCGCCCAGAAAGCCCGCGAAAGCGGTGAAATTCTCGGCGGTGACCGTACCCGGCTCGAAAACCACCAGGCCCCGATTGTGCAGCAGATGGCGCATGGCCACGCGCGCTTCCTCGCCGAGCAGCTTGCCATCAAAGCGCAGGCCAGACACCAGCGAGCCGACGGCTGGCTGCAACTGGGTGACGCGGACACCTGCGGGCATTGTGGACTCGGACACGAGCCGGACTGGAGCGTTTCCTGATGACATCTGGCGGAGCCTTTCTGATTAAGCTTCGAGAACTAAGATATAGAATGCGGCGCCCGGCGGCGCCTCGTCAAGCCGGTGAACAAAACTTGATCAGGGCGTGCCTGGGCTTCCGCTCCCGAGACCCATCGCCTGTTTACGCAACGCCTGGGTGCGTTCGACCACGGCGGTGGGGGTGCGGTAGAGGCGCTCCACCCGGGCGGCGAGGTCCTCACCGGAGGCCGGGCTGATGTCAAGCTTCTGCTTTTGCGCCTCGGCCAGGAAGGCGGGGTCCTTGAGGGCTGCGGCCAGACCAGCGCGCAGCGCCGCTTCCCGGTCCTTGGGGATGCCGGGCGGGGCGAAGACGGGGCGGCCCAGCGCAAGGGTGGCGTCGAGGAACTCGAAGGTTTCCCGTGTTTCCGGCGTGGTCGCGAAATCATAGATGGAGGGCGCGTCGAATTCGGGGTGCTTGCCCTTGCCCAGATGGGCGATGATGCGCCAGTTTCCGGCCTTGTAGTCGTCCCACTCCTGGGTCTGGAGCGCCGCCCAGCTCCAGCCGATCAGCCCCACGGTCTCGCCCCGCCGCACGGACAGGCGCTCCTCGGCCTTGCCGGTGTAGCCCGATACGATCTTGAATTTCGTGCCGATGGTGGCGTTGAGCACGGCGGGCCAGATGTAGTCGTCGGAGGCGGGGCCATCGACGGCCACCGCGAATTCCTTCATCTGCGCATCCCTGATGCTGTCGATGCCCCGGTCCTTCCAGGTCACCGCGATGAAGGCCTCGTCGTTGAGGCTGGCGAGCCAGGAGAATTTCGTGGGGTCGAAGCGGGCCTCCTTGGTGCCCAAAAGCGGCTCCACCAGCACCGAGCGCTGGGTGATGCCGATGGTGAGCCCATCGCGCGGGGCCACATTGTAGAGCCAGTTGGTGGCGCGCATGCCCGCTGCGCCGGTCATGTTCTGTACGACCACATTGGGATTGCCGGGAAGGTGGCGCTCCAGATGCCGCGCCAGCGTGCGCGCATATTGATCGTAGCCGCCGCCTGCGGCCAGAGCCACGATGAAATTGATGCTTTTGCCCTTGAATGCGGCCTCGACGTTGTCTGATGCGCTGTCCTGCGCAGAGCAGCGCTCAAGCGGCGCTGCGGCGCATAAAGCGACCAAACCCGCCATGGCGCAGTTCAACGCCCATCCCTTTGACCCAGCCGCCACCGCGCCCACTCCCTGACGTTCCGACTTGCATCATCAGCGCCTGCAACCCATCATCCCGGATGGTCAGATGATCTTCAAGGCAGGCGCGATAAACTTCTTTCCACAATAGCGCATGACCGGCCAAAGGGCTATGGCTGGGTCGCCTTGACGGGGCGCGGCGTTGACAACGCGCCTTCCCCTACGCGAACATCCTGCGGCAGGTCTGAACAGGGTTGATCAAACTCCCGCCAGACAAGAGCTTTTATAAGACATACAGCCGGAAGGACTATCGGAATGCGTCGCTCTTTCACCAAGGTCATTGCTGCTGCGCTCCTGTTTGCAGGACTGGCGGCCCATGCCGAAGCGCAGACCTGGCCGAGCAAGCCCATCCGAATCATCGTCCCCTTCGCGCCCGGCGGGGCGATTGATGTGATGGCGCGCTTGTTGGCGGCGAAGATGCAGGAGTCCCTGCAATCGACGGTCATCATCGAAAACAAGCCGGGCGTGGGCGGAAATCTGGGGGCTGATTATGTCGCCAAGCAACCGGCTGATGGTTACACGATTTTATACAACACAAACGGTCAAGCCATCTCTCCCGCCACATACAAGTCTCTGCCTTTCGACCCCTTCAAGGATTTCATTGCTGTCACCCAGCTCTTTTCCTCCAATCTTCTGCTGGCCGCCAATACGAAGGTGCAAGCCAGGAATTTGCCGGAACTGGTGACGCTCGCCAAGGCGAACCCGGGCAAGTTGAACTACGGTTCGTCAGGCGTCGGCAATCCCCTGCATCTGACCATGGAGTTGTTGAAACTGCGCACCGGCATGGAGATCCAGATGGTGCCATTCAAAAGCGATGGTGAAATCATCAACGCGCTGCTGACGGGCGATGTGGATGTCGCCGTCATTCCGGCGGTGACGGGCAAGGAGCATGTGCTCGGCGGCGCCCTGCGCGGTCTGGCGATGACCGCCAGCCATCGCGCCAAGGGCATGGACGTGCCAACCGTCGCCGAGCAGGGCGTGCCGGACTTCAATTCGGGAGGGTGGCAGGGATTGTTCGTCGCCGCCCGGACTCCCGACGATATCGTCAGGCGCATCCAGGTTGAATCGAAGAAAGCCTTCCAGTCGCCGGATATGCAGGCGCGCGTTGAAAATTTTGCGCTCGCCAATGTCTTTTCGACGACCGAAGAGTTCACGGTCTTCTACAAGGCCGAGGTCGAAAATTTCAAACGCATTGTTCGCGACGCCAGGATCGGCCTGCAGGAATAGGCGCTCACCGCATTGACGACGTTAAGGGGCGCCGATGGTCTTAGGTCGCCCTCCCTGATTAAGCCTGCTCCGTGCTGATCTGAGGCCTGGTGAATGACTCAACAGAAACTGGAGATGGCCTTTGCGCTTCACCAACAGGGGCGGCTGGATGAGGCGCGGCGGCTTTACGAAGCGATCATCGACACGGACCCAGGGCATTTTGACGTTTTGCACCTGCTGGGTCTTGTCTCCCATCAAATGGGGGCGCTGCAGCAAGCCGAGCGATTCTATCTGACCGCCATAGAGATCAAATCTGATTTTGCGCAAGTCTACACAAGTTATGCGCGGGTGCTGCATGACTTGAAGCGTTATGAGGAAGCTCTCGCCTGTCACGACCTGGCGATCCGCTTGAACCCGATGGATGCGGACGCCTTCACTGAGCGTGGCGTGTTGCTCAAAGACATGATGCGATTGGAAGAGGCCCTCGTCAGTTATGAAAAGAGCATATTGATCGCGCCAGACGGTCCCTTGGCCTACAATAACTGTGGCGGCGCTTTCCAGGATCTCGGGCGATATGACGAGGCCATTGCACGTTACGATGAAGCTGCCGCGCTAGACCCCGATTACGCAGTTGCGCATTCGAACCGTGGCGTCGCCCTTCGACGGATGAAGCGGCCGGATGAGGCGATTCTGAGCTACGAAAGGGCGATCTGCGTTCAACCCGATTTTGCTGACGCATATTTGAACCTGGCCAACCTTTCTCTCGAAATGAAGACATTCGAAGAGGCGATCACAAGTTATGAAAAGTGCATTTTCCTGAAGCCAGATCTCCCCGACGCTTTTGGTGGTCTTGGAAACACATTCCAGGCGTTAAAGAAGTTTGAAGAGGCGGTTACAAGCTATGATGACGCCATCGCGTTGCGGCCAGATTATGCGGAGGCCTATTCCAATCGCGGAGAATCATTGAAGGCTTTGGGCCGGTTGGAGAACGCGATCGCCAGCCACGGGCGTGCGATCATCATAAGACCAGATTACGCCGAGGCGCATTATAATGGCGGCAATGCGCTCATGGCCATGAACCATCCTGATGCGGCAGTCGATAGCTATGACCTTGCGCTGTCCTTGAAGCCTGACTATCCCGAAGCTTATAACAACCGCGCCATCGCCCTGGTGGATCTCATGCGCATGGATGAGGCGGTGGCGAATTATGATCAAGCCCTTCATCTGAAGCCTCATTACGTCGAAGCTCATTCGAACCGTGGAATTCCTCTGGCCGCCCTGAAACGTTTTGAGGCAGCCATCGCCAGTTATGATAAGGCGATTTCATTTGATGCGGAATATGCGGACGCATATTGGAACAAATCAGCAGCGTGTCTGTTGGTTGGCGATTTCCACAGTGGATGGGCACTATATGAATGGCGAAAAAAGAAGAAGCTTCCGCAAGGTGACCGCCTCTTTTCGAAACCTTGCTGGCTTGGGCGCGAGCCCCTTTCGGGCAAGTCCATCTTTGTTCACGCCGAGCAGGGTCTTGGCGATGTCATTCAATTTTCTCGCTACATTGCATGCTTGAATGAACGTTCCGCCAAAGTATTTTTTGCCCCGCGTGCAAATCTCAAGGCCCTCATGCAAGGGCTGGACGGCGTCCATGAAATTGTCGATGAACATGATGATGCGCTGGAATTCGATTATCATATCCCTCTGCTGAGTTTGCCTCTGGCTTTCCAAACCGATCTGTCCACGATCCCTGCAAAGACATCCTATTTAGGGGTTGCTGAGGATCGCGTTGCGCTTTGGCGCCAACAACTGGGTGATCATGGCTTCAAGATCGGCATTTGCTGGCAGGGCAGCAAAAACAAGATCGATGCGGGGCGTTCATTCCCCGTCAGCCAGTTTCATGCGCTTTCGCAGACGCCCCATGTCCGCCTCATCAGCCTCCATAAGGGCGAGGGGGAGCCGCAATTGGCCGACTTGCCGCCTGATATGAGAGTGGAGAGTCTGGGTGACGATTTCGATGCGGGGGCTGATGCTTTTCTGGATACCGCAGCTGTGATGAAATGCTGCGACCTCGTCATCACTTCCGATACATCCATTGCGCATCTGGCGGGAGCTCTGGGTGTAAAGACATGGCTCGCCTTGCAATATGTGCCGGATTGGCGGTGGCTGCTGGATCGGGACGATTCCCCCTGGTATCCCACCATGCGCTTGTTCCGTCAGAAAACCCCGGGGGATTGGGATGGCGTCTTTGCGCAGATCGTTAAAAGTCTGCGCGCAGAGTTATGACGGCCCCATCCTGCTGCTCTGCAGACCCAATCAGGATCCGAGCGTCGATTCCACAAAAAGCCTCTCAGGCGCATAGCATTCGCTGATCAATCCCTGATCGTGCGAATATTGAATGAAGCGCTCCAGATTTCCCCTGTTCTTGCCGAAACCATTCACCCAGGGATCGCCAAATTTCGTCCTTGAGGCCTCGTAGAGGTGGCGGATGCCGGGCAGGCGCGACCAGTTCGGATCCGAATAATAATCATCGCAGATGTGATGGGCCTGAGCGAACATATCCATGAGGGCGGCGGGGAGTTCAGGATAGTCTTTGGCGAGTGACGGCGCCATGGCGACGATATGCATGATGGGCCAGTAGCCGAGTTTGTCGAAGTAACGCTTTTCTTCAGCCTCCGTGTCGCGAAAGAGTCGGCGTGTCTTGACCGTTCCTTTCATGACGGATTGGGGCGGATGGGGCATGAAGATGGCGTCAATGTCTCCTTGCGCGAGCAAGAGGCCGAGATCCGTTCCTTTGGGCGCATATTCGATGGAAACGCCGGGCTTTGGCTCAAATTTGACCTTTTCCGCAGTTGTCAAAAGCCATTTGATCTCTTCCCAGGGAACGCCATATTCAAATTTCAGGTCTCCCTTGGCGAGCAGGGAAAGCGTGGTCTGGAAGGATGACAGACCAACCTTTCGGCCGATGAGATCAGATGGTTTTTGGATGTCGCTATCCGCCGCCACGAACATGCAGCTTTGCGAAAAAAGCCTGCGCGGAAAAACCGGGATGCCAATCAGTGGAACGCCGCGATCAATCGCCATGAGGAAGGTGGACATGGAGAATTCTGCGACGTCGAAATGGTTTTGATGAATCATCTGCTCATGGCGCGAGGTCCCATCCCGCAACAT
>CAMDOY010000215.1 GCA_945903655.1 Rhizobium sp. Q54
AGGCCCAGCAGGAGGTTCTCAGAACCGCCTGGACGAGGGGCCCGTGGACCATGAACCATGAACCATGAGCCAAGGTCTTTCGCCTCAAGGACCACGGACCTTGGACAAGGCACCCACGGCGGGCTCGGGCGCTTTTCATTCCGTATCCGAAACATTATACTGTCCCCATGACCCACACCAGTAATCCCCCACTTCCAGACCACCCTTCAGACGGCGAAGGCGTCAGCCCCATGAAGGACAAGTCGCTGCGGCTCTCGGACATCGGACATGCCACCCGTTTCGGGCCTAACTGGCCCGGCAAACGGTGTCTCGCAAAAACCCGGCGTGTGACGGAATGTCAGCGGCCCGCGATCACGGGCGCCGGGAGGTGCAGGCTGCATGGAGGGCGGTCCACTGGTCCACGGACCGAGGAGGGCCGAGTACGGATCTCGGCCGCCAATACAAAGCACGGGCGGAAGACCAAGGAGCGCCTCGCGGAGGCCAAGGCCCGGGCGCAGGCCAACCGGGAGATCTGGTATGCGCTGAAGACGCAGATCGAGTTGGCCATTCGGGATGGGTATTTGCCGAAGAACTATAGACCTTGAGAGAGCCACGCCGCGACCGACAGCCCTTGGCTGCTATCGTGGCGGAGATAAAGATCTGAAATATCGATGCAAATCCGGGACCGCCGTAACCGACACTATTTCTTATTTTAAGGGTAGATTAGATAATGGATTGGGGGGCAAGTTACCGCTTTGAGAGTGGCTGGTAACAGCGCGATGGTGGTGGCGGTGGTTGCGGTGGTGTCGGTCGTGGCGGGTCCACTTTATAACCTAGTCAACGTCAAGCCGCGCCCGGCCCCTTAGTGGCCCAGCGCGGCTAGTTGCGAGACCCACGATGTAACGGATTAGTATGGAGAATCATCACCTTTATGGGCAGCCCAATCCGTTTCATCATCGCTCCATTCGTAGGGACCATAGTTCGCATCCCAAGCGGCTCTTGCTTCTGAGAGTTGAGGGAATAGCCATCCCCTAATTACTCCTTTCAAGCGGTGCTGCCGACAACCGAAGTGCCGAAGCCGCTCGGCTATTTGCCTATCAGTCAGATAACGAGCAGACTGATCACCACGCCGCAGCCTATCGAAGAAACGTTCGTTGCCATATGGCGATGAAGCCGGGACAAAATTTGATAGCATGCCCTTCGCTCCATAGGGTAGTTCGCCTGCTTCGAGCAATTCGAGGACCGCGCTTGCGACAGGATCTAACGACATGAGTATCTGCTCTTGGAACGCCCTCGTCCTGATGATCCGCCTAGGATGAAAGTCACCGACTTCATGGGTCAACAGATGATTGAGGAAAGCAGCCCTGCCTCCATTTTCCACTTGTGCAAAGAGGGGCTCAAAATAGTTCTTTTCCTGCTTATGCTTTTCGTTGACACGGAATACCGCAAAACGCCTGCTGTCTCCTGCAGCGGGCACTACCCAACTTTCATTACTTGCCATAATTATATGGAGTCGATTTTGTGTTCGCCGCGCATCTATTCCCTTTTGCTCGATTACTAAGGTTGGTTCCGTAATAAGCCCAAACAACGAACCCCGTGCGGACTTATCACCAGCCCAATATGCCTCGTCAGCAAACAAAAGGCATACTGAGTCCAGATGGTCAAATTCTGCCCATTCAGCGTTACGGAGTTCTCCCGGCCTCGTAAATGTTAAGGAGAGAAATTTTAGCGCCAAGCGGACTTCCGGAGTTCCGTCGTATCCGTCAATTGCTCGCAGTAAGGCCCCGAAGGGCAGCGTCTCCGTTATGGCTGGCCTGTGTTTAACCTTGGGAGTGATCAGTGCGCCTCGAAGGGCGAAGGTTGGATCATTTTCCGCTCGGCCAGTAGCTATTGCATAGCGGAACGTCTCGCCAATCACGGCCCTCATGCGCCTGGCGGTTTCCAGTTTGCCGCGAGTTTCAGCCTCGCGTAGTGCTACTAAGACTTCAGGGGCGTTAATTTCGGCAATGGGGCGAGGGCCAAGGAACGGCGTAGCCAGAGCGAGCATCCACTTGATCTTGGCAATAGTCGCGGGTGCTTTCCCCTCTCGTTCCTTCTTTTCGATCAGTTCTGCTGAAAGTGCTGCAAAGGTATTGCCCTGCGACAGTCGCGCATTTGCTTTTCGGATCTGTTTTTCTTGGCCAGGGTCTCGGCCAGAAGCCAGGGTTTTCTTCGCGGCCTCCCGCTTTTCCCTTGCGTCCTTCAGACCAATGGCTGGATATTGTCCGAGGCTGAGTTTCTTTTGTTTGGCTCCAAATCGATAGGCTAAATTCCACAATTTGGCGCCGGAGGGTCGCACCCAGAGTTGCAAGCCTCCCCCATCCGACAGCTTTACAGTTTTGCCCGGTGTGCCCTTGACTACTCTTATGGCTGTGTCCGTGAGCATGTGTTGGCCTCGGATCTTTTGGATCTTAGGAAGGCCAACATCTAGGCCAACAAACAGCGCGGCTGTCAACGGACTGTACCGGACGCCTGAGGCTCGGGAAATGAAGAAACTGCTGGTTTTTGGGGGCGTATCGGACTGTGCCGGACGCTTTCGGCGATCTAAGTGGTGCCCAGGGCTGGAATCGAACCAGCGACACTGCGATTTTCAGTCGCATGCTCTACCAACTGAGCTACCTGGGCGTCCGGTGCGGCTGTGCCGCGCGCGGGGTGTCGGCGTTATAGGGAGATGGCGGGGGATTGTCCAGCCTCTCCGGCGCTCTTTTCGCCATCATCGGCGCCTTCCCTTGAGTGGGGCAGACGTGGGGCGCTTTTCGGGCTAGTTTGCCGCCAGTTTCACCATTCAGGGAGGATATCGTGGATCTGGGGATTGCTGGCCGGACGGCCATTGTCTGCGCGTCGAGCCGGGGGCTGGGGCGGGCCTGCGCGGAAGCGCTGCTGAAAGAGGGCGTCGAGGTCGTGATCAACGGGCGCGATCCCGTGCATCTCGAGGAGGCCCTGCGGGAGCTGCGCGATTCGACCGGCGGGCAGGTGCGCGCCGTGGTGGCCGATGTCACCACCAAGGAGGGCCGCGCGGCCCTGCTGGCGGCCTGTCCCACGCCCGATATTCTGGTCAACAACAACGCCGGGCCCGACCCGCGCGATTTCCTCACCAACGATGAGGAGCGCTGGCTGGGCGCGCTGGAGGCCAATATGGTCGCGCCCATGATGCTGGTGCGCGCGGTGCTGCCTTCCATGATCGAGAAGCGGTTCGGGCGCATCGTCAACATCACCTCGGCCATGGTCACCACGCCGCGCCCGCACATGACCATGTCGTCCGGCGCGCGGGCGGGGCTTACGGCGGCCATGAAGGGGCTGTCGTTTGAGGTGGCGAAGCACAATGTCACCATCAACAATCTCTTGCCCGAGCGCATCGACACCGCCCGCCAGCATCAGATGGCCAATGAGGTCGTCAAACGCGCGGGCGTCACCTATGAGGAGGCGCGGCGGCGGCAGGTGGAGAGCATCGCGGCCAAGAGGCTCGGCGATCCCCGGGAGTTCGGCGCCACCTGCGCCTTCGTGTGCAGCGCCCATGCGGGCTTCATGTCCGGCATGAACATCCATCTTGATGGCGGCTCCTATCCGGCGTTGGTTTAAACAACAAAAAGCCCGCCGCTCCCAAGGGGGCGGCGGGCTCTGATGCTTGCGCCTTCGCCTTACTTGGGATCGTTGGCGAGCAGCATGTCTTCGATCTTGCCCAGCACCTTCATGGTGGCCAGCGCATTGGCGACCGAGCAGTTGGGGGCGCGCTTGCCTTCGATGGCGGCGATGAACTCGCGGTCCTGGTTCTCGAAACCATTCATGGAAGGCGCGACGCCCGACAGGTCGAGCTTGGCGCCGAAACCATCGGTCAGATCGTCATAGAAGGACACCCAGGTGCCCTTGTCGCAGATGTAGCGATAGGGGGAGCCGATCGGGCCTTCGTCGTTGAAGGAGAGCGAGAGCACGCAGATCGAGCCCTTGGGCGTCTGCATGATGATGCCCATGTCCATGGCGATCTTCAGCTCGGGGTGATAGGGGCCCTGCACCGCAGACACCACGGAGATTTCCTCGCCCGTCTGATAGGAGAACAGATCGACCGTGTGGCAGGCGTGGTGCCAGAGCAGATGATCGACCCATGAGCGGGGCTGGCCCAGGGCGTTCATGTTGGTGCGGCGGAAGAAGTGGGTGTGGGCCTGCATCTGCTGCAGGAACACGCCTTCGTTGCGCAGCTTGTGGTTCATCAGCTGGTGGCTGGGGTTGAAGCGGCGCACATGGCCCGCCATGGCGGTCACGCCGGTCTCCTGCTGCACGCGCACGATGCGCTCGGCGTCGGCCACGCTGTCGCACATGGGGATTTCGATCAGCACATGCTTGCCCGCGCGCATGGCGATTTCCGCCTGGTCGGCATGGACCTGGGTGGGGCCGGTGATGATGACGGCGTCCACGTCAGCGCGGTTCACAGCCTCTTCGAAATTGGTCAGGGCCACGGGCACGCCATATTCGGAGGCGACCTTCTGGGTGCCTTCCTGGGTGCGGCTCTGCAGAACCGTCACTTCCGAGCCCGCGATGGCCTTGATGGCCTTCAGATGGGCGTTGGCCATGGCGCCGTTGCCGCTGATGCAAAATCTCATTGGTCGTCCTCTCCGGTGAAGGGTGTCTCGCGAGCCGATTTACACGAAACGCCCCCGCAGGAAAAGGGCGGGGGCGGGGACGCCCTTCACAGCCGCGCCCGCCCGCGCTACACCAGCGCGAACGCCAAACGGGAGCGAAACATGCTGAGCGAGGAGCGCAACCGGACGCTGACCCAGGTCGGACCGGGAACCCCCATGGGCGAGCTGCTGCGCCGCTACTGGATGCCCATCGCGGGCGCCAGCGAGCTGGACGCGCGCCCCACCAAGCCCGTGCGCCTGCTCTGCGAGGATCTCGTCCTCTACAAGGACAAAGGGGGGCGCTACGGCCTCGTCGATCGCCAGTGCCCCCATCGCCGGGCGGATCTGGCCTATGGCATGGTCGAGAACTGCGGGCTGCGCTGCAACTACCACGGCTGGCTCTTCGACGAGACCGGCGCCTGCCGCGAAATCCCTTATGACGACGTGGCCGACCCCGCCTCGAACCTGAAGGCGGGGGTCAAGATCAAGGCCTATCCCGTGCGCGAATGCGCGGGGCTGCTCTTCGCCTATATGGGCCCGGCGCCCGCGCCCCCGCTGCCGGTCTATGACGCGCTGACCTGGACCAATGGCTGGCGCGAGGTGGTCACGTCCGACGTGCCCTGCAACTGGCTGCAATGCCAGGAAAACTCCTGCGATCCCGTACATTTCGAATGGATGCACGACAATTGGGGCGCGCGCCTGCGGGGCAGCGAGGAGTTGTCGCCCAAGCATCTGAAAGTGGCCTTTGACGAGTTCGAGCATGGCTTTCTCTACAAGCGCGTGCGCGAGGGCCAGCCCGAGGGCAGCCATTTCTGGACCGTGGGCCGCGTGGCCCTCTGGCCCATCGGCTTCTTTCTCGGCCAGCATTTCGAATGGCGCGTGCCGGTCGATGACGAGAACACCCTCAGCATCGCCCTCTTCTTCGCCCGCGTGCCCAAGGGGCGCGAGCCCTATGTGCAGAAGAGCGTGCCCACCTGGAAGAGCCCGCTCACCTATCCCAACGGGGAGTGGATCACCAGCCATGTGATCAATCAGGACATTCTGGCCTGGGTGGGTCAGGGGCGCATCGCCGACCGCTCCAAGGAATATCTGTCGGGCAGCGACCGGGGCATCGTGATGATGCGCAAGCGCTATTTCGACGAGATCGAGAAAGTGCGGCGCGGCGAGGATCCCAAGGGTGTGGTGCGCGACGCGGCGGCGGCGGCCTGCATCGAGCTGCCGCTCGCCGACCGTGTGCAATTCGTGGAGGGCCTGCCCATCGAGGACTGGCCGAAGGACCGCCTGATGGGCAAGCGCATGCGCGGCCACCTCTGGTGCTACGGCCAACCCGACGAGGTCTGGGCCGATTTCGCTGAGGTGATGGGGTTTGACCCGGGGATGCGGGCGCCGGGGGAGGGGCCCTAACTGATTGGAATTAAGCGCACTTTTCATACCCTCCCCCTCGTGGGGAGGGTCGGCTCGCGAAGCGAGACGGGGTAGGGGGCGCGAGGCGCTGATCGTGAGAACTGCTGTAGTCGATAAGAGCTCGATTCTTCAAACATGCTTGAACTAAGGATTTAAATAAGCTTGACCTAAGCATTTATTGGGTTGACAATTGTCCCTTAGATCTACTCCGGCGCGAGTGTTGCGGTTGAGATCGGAAAGGGCGAATGGCAGGTGCCTCTATTACCACTGTCGCTCGACGCATAGGCCGTTTGTGACGGAGGAGTAGGTCGTGACTGGGACGCAAATTTTTTCAAGGATTAATGCAGTTCACGAAAAGAAGTCTTGCTGTAAACTACGTAATTGTCTTGCTGCCCTGATTAACGGCACCATTGTGTGCTCAGTTTCGAGTGAAAGTAGCTTTTATGTGTCGCCCAAATTTTTCCTACTACCTAGTGGATAACGCCT
>CAMDOY010000216.1 GCA_945903655.1 Rhizobium sp. Q54
GCTTTGGGAGCCTTCGCGGCGGGGGTTGTTTGCCTGGCCGATTTGGCCGGGGGCGCTGCTGGCGGGGATTTAGACTTGCGTGGGATGGCCATGAGCAGTCCTTTCCGGTCGCTTACTTCTTGATCCCCGAGGCCTTCTGCATCGCCTCGCCCAATTCCTTGGTCTGGGCCTGAATATTGGCCATCTGCGCCTTCAGATATTCGGTCTGAAGCGCCATGACTTCCTGGATATCCTTGGCGTGGACGAGCTTTTCGGCGAGGTCGAAAGCGGCGTTCACATTGTTCTCGGCGAAGGAGACGGCCTTGGCGGACATGTCCTTGGCGCCGGTGAGGGCGGGGTTGCCGGCGGGCGGCTCAATGGCGGTGGCGCTCTTCTGCACGGCGCCCATGAAGCCCTCGAAGGCCTTGCGGGCCTGGGCGACGCTGCGTTCGGCGAATTCACGCATTTCGGTGGGAACTTCGTAAGCTGACGTCGGCATGAGCCATCTCCTTGGGCGTAACGGGCCGCGTTGAATTTGGACCTCTGACCGTGGTCAGATAACGCAGCAAGTCTCCATATAGATCAAGTAATGGTGCGTTGCAATATATTTGTGCGACGCACAAATTTTAACGATCTTTTAAGAAACTGCGGCCTTCCGGGCCAAAATGGGCTCTGAAACATGGACCCCAGCGCTCGCGAGCTTTAAGAGTTCATTAAGCCTAATTGCGTGGGCGTAGTGTTTGTAAAGGCGTTGCACTTCATGGATTTCGATTCGTCGAGACCCTCTTCCGGCGAACTGTCCGCCCTTTTGGCGGAGCCCGCCCTAGCCGCCGCCCTCGCCCAGGGCGGCGCGATTTTTATCGCCGCCGTTTCCCCGCCGCGCCTGCTGTTCGTCTCCGGCCCCCTGCAGACCTATTTCAAGACGACGCGTTTCGATGAGATCGCGAATCACCTGCTGGCGAAGGTCGAGGGCAAACCCTCCCTCGCCGCGCTCTTTGGCCACCTGACGCCGGGCGCCCCGGGCAGGCTGGAGCGGGTGCGGATCGTGTCCGGACGGCGCGCGGAGACCATGACGGTGCTGCTGCGCCGCACGCCAGCCCCCGTGTCCGCCGTGATCGGCATGGTCGCAGGCCTGCGCATCGCCCAGCCTCCGGGTGGTTTCCCCCCCGCGCTCTTCGCCGCCCCCTCTGCGGCCCCGCAGACTGCGCCTGTAGTCGTTGCACCCGCCCCGTCGCCTGTCGCCATGGTCACTGAGGCCGTAGCAGCCCCGCAGGCCGCCGCCAGCCTCAGCGGCGCCGTGGCGCGGCTTGCTGCGGATCTGGCGGCCCGGCACGCCAATGCGCCCTTCATCCGCTTCCTCTGGCAGACCGATGCGTCGGGCCGCCTCACCAGCCTCACCGGTCCCTTTTGTGAGGTGCTGGGCTGTTCCACGGGCGCGCTGATTGGATTTGACCTGAGCGATCTCGCCAGCGCCTGCGGCCCCCAGGGCGCCGCCGCCCTTCGTGCGGCCTTCGCCGCCCGCCAGAGCTGGAGCGGTCTGGATCTGCTGTGGCCCATCGCCAAGGCCCAGGCCGCCGTCCCCATCACGCTGGGGGCTTTGCCGAGCCTTGACGGGCAAGGGGGCTTCCAGGGCTATCGCGGATTTGGCGTCATCCATATTCAGCGCCTTGAGCCCAGCCTGCATGACTGGACGCCGCCTGCGCCGCAGCGCAAGCCCGATCCCGCCCCCAGTCTGGTCCAGTCTCCTGAGCCCGCGCGCGAACCTGCGCCCGCGCCCATGCCCTTCGCGCGCCTCACCAATGTGGTGTCCCTGCGGGATCGTCGGCCGGACGCCGCCCCCATCGAGGAGGCGCCCGCCGAAGCCCCGGAGCAGCCCGAGTCTCCCGCGCCGGGACCGCGTTCGCCCGCGCGCAACCGCGAGGCCTCCAATCTCGTCGAATTGAGCTCGACCGAGCGCACCGCCTTCCGCGAAATCGCGCGGGCTTTGGGCGCCCGGGTTGACGATCACGCGCCCTCCCGCCGGGAGTCCAGCGAGGACCGCGCCCAACGCATTCGCGACCTCATCGATCTCGCCACCGTGCGCGCCGTGACCACGGAGCCGCCGATGAGGCCCCGCAACCGTCCCTCGGTCGAAGAGCCCCCGCAGGCGCCGCCCCCACCGCCGCCGCCCCGCGTTGTGTTTCCTGAGCCCGTGGCTCCGCCCCCGGCGATTCTCGACGACATCGCCGCCAATGCGCCAGCCGTGCTTGATCGGCTGCCCGTCGGCGTGCTGGTCAGCCGCATGGAGATCCCGGTCTTCCTCAACCGCACCCTGCTGGACCTCCTGGGCTTCGCTGATGCGGACGCCTTCCACGCGGCGGGTGGGCTCGACACCATCTTCATGGAGCGCTCCCTTGATCGCGAGGCGCCGGGCTGCGCCTCCATTCGCGCCGCCGATGGCGAGGTCATTTTCGTCGATGTGCGCATTCAGGCCATCGAGTGGGATGACGCTCCCGCAACCCTGACAACCTTTCGCAAGCCCGAGGGCGACGTTTCCCCGCGCCTGCGCGCCCTTGAGGGCGACCTGCGCGAACGCGAGCTTGAGACGCGCGAATTGCGCACCATCCTCGACACCGCGACCGATGGGGTGGCGGTGCTCGACGCACAGGGCGCCATCCTCACCCTCAACCGCTCCGCCGAAGCGCTCTTTGGCTATGAGCAGGCGGATGTCGCTGGCGAGTCTTTCGTGATCCTGCTCGCGCGCGACAGCCACCCCGCCGCGCTCGATTATCTCGAAGGCCTGAAGTCCAATGGCGTGGCCAGCGTGATGAACGATGGCCGCGAGGTGCTTGGCCGCGCGCGCCAGGGCGGGACCATCCCGATCTACATGACCCTGGGCCGCATCGCCGTTGGCGGCGAGCAGAAATTCTGCGCTGTCTTGCGCGATCTCACCCCCTGGAAAAAGATCGAGCGCGACATCGACGCCGCCCGCAAGGACGCCGAACACGCCAGCGCGCTGAAATCGGATTTCCTCGCCAAGGTGAGCCACGAAATCCGCACGCCATTGAACGCCATTCTGGGCTTTGCCGAAGTCATCATGGAAGAGCGCTTCGGCCCCATCGGCAACGAGCGCTACAAGGACTATCTGAAGGACATCCATTCCTCCGGCGCCCATGTGATGAGCCTGGTGAACGATCTGCTGGATCTGTCCAAGATCGAGGCGGGCAAGCTGGAGTTGACCTTCGGTAGCGTCGACGCCAACCGCATCGTCTCCGAATGTATTTCGCTGATGCAGCCCCAGGCCAATCGGGCCCGCGTCATCATCCGCAGTTCATTGGCGCAGCGCCTGCCCAATATCGTGGCGGATGAGCGCTCGCTGCGGCAGATCGTGCTCAATCTCCTGTCCAATGCGGTCAAGTTCAACGAGGCTGGCGGGCAGGTGATCGTCTCCACCGCGCTGACCGATGCGGGCCATGCGGTGATCCGCATCCGCGACACCGGCATCGGCATGAGCGAGAGCGAATTGCAGGTTGCCATGGAGCCCTTCCGCCAGATCGCCACCGCGCGAAGGGCGGGCGGCACGGGCCTCGGCCTGCCCCTGACCAAGGCTCTGGTGGAGGCCAACCGCGCCTCCTTCACCATCAAGAGCAAGCAGAACGACGGCACCCTCATCGAGGTCGCCTTTCCGCCCACCCGCGTGCTCGCCGAATGAGCCTGCGCGAGCGCTGGGCCAAGCCGCCCACCTTCGATCTTTCTCCGCCCCCTGAGCAGGCGCCCGTCACCACGGGCCTTGCAGCCGTGCCCGGCGGCAGGCTCTTCTGGTGGGATACGGGTGGGGATGGGGAGCCGGTGGTCTTCCAGCATCCCGCCACCGGCAGCGCCCATATGTGGCTCTACCAGCAGCCGGTCTTCGCCAAGGCTGGCTACCGGGTCATCGGCTGGTCGCGGCGTGGGCATCGGGGCTCGGATCCGGTCGACCCGTCAGCGCCCGGCTCGGCCTCGACTGATCTGGCTTATTTGCTCGACGCCCTGGGCGTTGACCGCTTCCATGCGGTGGCTTCCGCAGCGGGCGGGGCGATCAGCGTCGATTTCGCGCTGTCCCATGCGCCGCGCCTCCTGTCCCTGAGCCTCACCTCCTGCGTGGGCGGGGTGCAGGACCCGGATTATCTCGCCCTGAGCCAGAGCATCCGCCCGCCGGGCTTCGACGATCTGCCCTCCGAGTTCCGCGAAGTCGGCCCCTCCTACCGCGCCCGCGACCCCGAAGGCGTCAAGCGCTGGCTTGCGCTGGAACATGGGGCGGTGACGGGCCTGCGGGTGGGCCAGACCCCGGTCAACCACATCACCTTCGCCAAACTGGAAAACCTGCGCGTCCCCACCCTGCTGATGACCGGCGACGCCGACCTGTGGATGCCGCCCCCGCTCATGCGCCTTTACGCGCAGCGCCTGCCCCTGAGCGAACTGGTGATCGCGCCTGAGTGCGGCCATGCGCTCTATTGGGAGGCGCCGGAGGTGTTCAATGAGGTGGTGCTGGGGTTTGTGGGGCGGCGTACAAGCCAGCTTTTTTGACGGAACGCCCACCACGGTAGTTTGAAGTCAAAACTTCATAGGGGCGTCGGCGCTCGCCCCATCATGCTTTGATCCACGACAGGGTTCTTTCGATCCCCGTCGTGACGTTTTCGGTGGATGATCTCCTTCGGTTGGATCTGCAAGTGCTTTGGGTGCGCACGCACCCTGGCTGCATCACTGATCTTATTTCATCGAAGGCGTCGCCCCAGGCCGTCAATAGATCTGGGGCACATAGAGGGAGTGAGGAATTTCCGCACGCTTGTAATCAGGATTATGCTCGCGCGGGGGAAGTGCGGGCATCTCGTGGGGCACCGGGCCGTAGGGTATCTGCTGCAGCAAATGGTGAATGCAATTCAGG
The DNA here is from genome assembly GCA_945903655.1 of Rhizobium sp. Q54. GTDB lineage: Bacteria > Pseudomonadota > Alphaproteobacteria > Rhizobiales > Beijerinckiaceae > Terripilifer. The sequence goes on from CAMDOY010000216.1 coordinate 4,883, forward strand.
CGCGCCCGCTTTTTATCGACCGCATCCACAATCCACCAGGGCGCTTCCACGATATGGGTGCGCGCCAGCATTTCTTCCTTGGCTTTGGTGTAATCCTCCCAGCGGCTGCGCGAATGCAGGTCCATGGGGCTGAGCTTCCACTGCTTGAGCGGATCTTGGATGCGCATCTGGAAGCGGGCCTGCTGTTCTTCGTCGGTGATGGAGAACCAGTATTTGATCAAGATGATGCCGGACCCCACGAGCATTCTCTCGAACTCGGGAACGGTCTGGAAGAATTCCTCGCATTGTTGATTTGTGCAAAACCCCATCACGCGCTCGACGCCAGCCCGATTGTACCAGCTGCGGTCAAACAGCACGATCTCTCCGGCGGCGGGCAGATGCGCCACATAACGCTGGAAGTACCATTGCGTCCTTTCCCGATCATTAGGGGCGGGCAGCGCCACCACTTTGCAGATACGCGGGTTAAGGCGTTGGGTGATGCGCTTGATGGCGCCCCCTTTGCCGGCTGCATCCCGGCCTTCGAAGATGACGACAACCTTCAATTTCTGGTGCGCCACCCAATCCTGCAGTTTCAGGAGTTCATGTTGCAGGCGTAATAACTCATGGAAATACTTGTATTGCTCATCTTTTGAGAGATGCTGAACCTCCAGCCCCTCTTGTTCGATCAGGTCATCCATACGCTCATTGCGGATACGGTCGCCGTGATCGCGCAACGTCGCTTCAACAGGGCGACCATAAGTGTCGCCTTGGGTGGATGCGGGCGAATGAGCTTCGTTTTCATTGGTCATGGAGACTTTACCGTTGGCTGGCGAGAGCGTCACAACAAGCAGTTAAACCCGTTATGTATCAATTTTATTAAAAGGTGATCGGAGCTGCCCCGCCATGCGGATCCGACGGTTTTATCGCGTCACTCCGCCCTCAGTGATGCCGGAAATAAAGATCATAAAAAGTAATCGCTATCTCGACGGCGATCAGGACCACCACGGTTAGTTCCAGCCTCAGGCTCCGCTGGGCGTCGATCAGATCCGTCAGCGCGCTCGCCGTGTTCTGGACCGTCTCGACCTTGTCCGCGAGCGTGGTTGCGCGTTCCTTCAACTCATATTCGTCCTCCATGCGCGCATAGAGGCGCTCGAGATCGACGCGATCCCACAGAATGTCCGGTTTGTCGTCCACCGCCACGCGAGCGGCCATGCGGTGCGACACGATCAGGGACTCGCCGATCAGTTTGAGGATGCTGGTCCGGTCGCGCGGTAGCTTGCCATTGGTGGCCAAGATCTGCGCCAGAGGCTCCACGACGCGAAAAAAAGCGCCGATGCGCCGTTCATAATGGGCAAGAGCGACGCTTTTGGCCAGCACGTCGGCAATGACCAGCACGCGCTCCGGCTCAAGCGCGCGCAAATGGATGGGGCCGCCGGGTGGCACCTGGTCGTTCTGGTCATCGGACCCCGGAATGATCTGCGCCACTTCCTCTTCGTAGGCGCTCAGCTTTCCGGTGATTCTCGGGAGCAGGCCTTCAAGCAGCGATTTTTCTTCCTCGGGGCTCAAACCGGAAAATACTACGGCTCCGTAGCGGAACAAGGCCACAAATCCGCTAGGCCCCATCCGAAACGCGAATGGCGTCGCCGCGATCAT
>CAMDOY010000217.1 GCA_945903655.1 Rhizobium sp. Q54
ACTAAAATGCGGCATTTGTGTGCTTGAACACATAAAAAAGTCTGAAATGGCGTTTCGGAGGTGTCGACAAACCCGAATGCATTAGCTAGATTTCGATGGCTAATCCGAAAGGAGGCCGCGCCCGGTCAAACGGACACGCGCTACAATCCAAGTCGCGGGAGGAACCCGGTTCCCGGCAGCGAAGGCAAAGAGCCCTAAGGCCAAAGCCTTCGGATGCCACAAAAGGAACTGGTCGAGACAAGGACACTAGAGCAAGGACGATCAAAAGATCGGGCCTTGCTTTTGTTTTTGCTCTGTCCGCTTTGAGTGAGCGTGGTTCGGGTAGACCTCTCTTTTTGTTCAATTTCCGTGATGGGGTCCCGATCATGAACCGAATCACATATGTCATTGCCTTGTCGCTATCTGTAACTAGCCTATCCACACTTGCCGACGTGGCGCGTGGAGCTGATGACCCTTGGGAAAGAGCCTTACATTACGCGCTGCTCTGCGACGACGCCGGATCATCGTTCGTGCGTCTCAAAGACCGCAAGAACTGTGTTGTCGAACGGCACCAATGGTCAGAAACAAAATTGAGAACGGTTGTCGACACATTTTTTCTGAACAGGATCATACCTGATGACATAACGCTTTCGTGGGTCAACATGGTGGGAATACCGTCATGGCGAGCTTCGAGCGAAAGACTCGTGGATATCAAGATTTCAGGCCGTGAGATTATCCTTCACAACCACGATCCAGACATCAAGGCCATCGGCACGACCCTTCGAATTTGGGGTAATCGGGAAAAGGCAGCCCGCGCTTGGAAGCGCGTCTATCAGGTTTGTCGGGGCGCAAGCCCCGATTTTTGAGTCCCCACACTCAACCAGGACTGAGCGTTTATTTTTCGGTGTCCAGCGGAGACGTGTGGGAGTGCTCTGACGCCTCATAGTCAAGCTGCCGAAAAGACTTGACCGATCGTGCCGATTTTGGCACACTTTTTCCTGATGATTGACCGCTCGAAAAAGCTGCCCGCGCGTTTTTATGAGAACGGCGCCGGGAACAGACCAGTGCGCGACTGGATTCGCGAACTGCGCGACGCCGATAAGTACACGGTTGGAAAGGACATTCAGAAAGTCGAGTTTGGTTGGCCCCTTGGCCGCCCGCACTGCGCTCCCCTTGGCGATGGCCTCTGGGAGGTCCGCAGCAACCTAGACAGCAACCGAATTGCTCGGGTGATCTTCTGCATGGGCCACGGCCACATGATCCTCCTGCATGCCTTCATCAAGAAGACACAGAAAACACCGCAGCAGGATATTGACCTCGCTCTCAAACGCAAACGAGAGGTAACGTGATGACCGCGAACAAAAAAGGCCGCGTGAGCGACGAAACCTTCGATGAATTCCTCGCAGAGCAAGGAATCCTTGAAGCCTGTGAAGATCACGCCATCAAGGAGATTATCGCGGCTCAGATCGTGGAAGCCATGCAAGCGCAAGGCCTTACCAAGACGCTGATGGCCGCGCGCATGAAGACCAGCCGCCGCCAGCTCGACAGGCTGCTGGACCCCGCGTCATCCTCCGTCACGTTGGACACGTTGCGGCGCGCCGCGACGGCTGTCGGCAGAACCTTGCGCGTCGAACTGGCCTAAAGCGCCGCCACATCCCCCTGCGCCCAATCCGCCTTGGTGCGCGCCGCAAATTCCGCGAAGCAGCCCGCCGCAATCGCCTCGCGCATGCCCGCCATCAGGTGCTGATAATAGGCCAGATTCGCCCAGGTCAGCAGCATCATGCCGAGGATCTCTCCGGACTTCACGAGATGGTGCAGATAGGCGCGCGAATAGTCGCGGGCCGCCCCACAGCTCGACTCCGGGTCCAGCATGCGCGGATCGGCGGCGTGGCGGGCGTTGCGCAGGTTCACCTTGCCAAAGCGCGTATAGGCGAGGCCATGGCGCCCGGCGCGGGTGGGCATGACGCAGTCGAACATGTCGACGCCCCGCCGCACGGATTCCAGCAAATCGTCGGGAGTGCCGACGCCCATGAGATAGCGCGGCTTCTCGCGGGGCAGATGGGGCTCCACCGTCTCGATCATGTCGAGCATCACGTCCTGCGGCTCGCCCACCGCCAGCCCGCCGATGGCGTAGCCGGGGAAATTCATGGCGGTCAGGGCCTGGGCGCTCTCCACCCGCAGCCCATGCACCGCCCCGCCCTGCACGATGCCGAAGATCGCCCGGCCCTCGCCGCCGGTAAAAGCCTTCTGGGAGCGCTCGGCCCAGCGCAGGGACAGGCGCATGGCCCGTTCGGCCTCCGCGTCCGAGCAGGGCAGCTTCACGCATTCGTCGAACTGCATCTGGATGTCCGAGCCCAGCAGGCCCTGGATCTCCATGGACCGCTCTGGCGTCAGCACATGGCGCGCGCCATCGATATGGGACTGGAAGGTGACGCCATGCTCATTGAGCTTGCGCAGCTTGGCGAGCGACATCACCTGAAACCCGCCGGAATCCGTGAGGATCGGATGCGGCCAGTTCATGAACTTGTGCAACCCGGCCAGCTCCGCAATGCGCTCGGCGCCCGGCCGCAGCATGAGATGGTAGGTATTGCCCAGCACGATATCCGCGCCCAGCGCCCGCACCTGTTCGGGATACATGGCCTTCACGGTCGCCGCCGTGCCCACGGGCATGAAGGCGGGGGTGCGGATCTCGCCGCGCGGCATGGAGACCACGCCCGTGCGCGCCGCGCCATCGGTCCCCTTGAGGGTGAAGCCAAACTTTTCGGTCACGGGATGATCCATTGGAAAGGGGCTGTCAGGACGTCCTGATCAGGAGACAGGCGTCGCCATAGGAATAGAACCGATAGCCTGAAGCGATGGCCTGCGCATAGGCCTCCTGCATCCGCTCGAGCCCCGAAAAGGCGCTGACCAGCATGAAGAGCGTGGAGCGCGGCAGATGGAAATTGGTCAGCAGCACATCCACCGCCTTGAACTGGTAGCCCGGCGTGATGAAAATGGCGGTGTCGCCCGCAAAGGCGCGGATGCGTCCATCCTCCCCTGCCGCCGTCTCCAGAATGCGCAGGCTCGTGGTGCCCGCCGCCATGATGCGCCCGCCCCTGGCCCGCGCCGCCTCCAGCCGCTCGGCGACCTCAGTGCGTAGCACCCCATATTCGGCGTGCATATGGTGGTCGGCGGTGTCGTCCACCTTCATGGGCAGGAAGGTGCCGGCGCCCACATGCAGGGTCACCCGCTCGATCACGACGCCCGCCGCCTCGATGGCGGCGACGAGGGCGGGCGTGAAATGCAGGCTCGCGGTGGGCGCGGCGACGGCGCCGGGGTCGCGAGCGAAGAGGGTCTGGTAGTCCTGCTGGTCCCGCGCATCCTCGCCGCGCTTGCTGGCGATATAGGGCGGCAGGGGCATGTGGCCGTGGCGCATGATGGCTTCATCAAGCGCCGGACCTGAAAAGGAAAAAGCGAGCAGCACCTCGCCGCCCTCCCCCTTCTCGATGACTTCCGCGTCCAGCGCGCCCAGTTCGCAGACCGCGCTTTCGGAGGCCTGCCCGAAGCGGATGCGCTCGCCGATATTCACCTTCTTGGCCGGCCGCACAAAGGCCCGCCAGCGATCCTCGCCCTCGCGCTTGTGCAGGGTCGCCTGGATCCGCGCCGAGACCTCGCCGCGCGTGCGAAAGCCGTCGAGACGCGCGGGGATGACCTTGGTGTCATTGACGACCAGCACATCGCCGGGACGCAGGAAGGAGGGAATGTCGCGCACCCCCGCATCTTGAAAAGCGCCCTGCGGCGGAACCACCAGCAGACGAGCCGCGTCACGCGGCTCCGCAGGACGCAGCGCGATCCGATCTTCAGGCAATTCGAAATCGAAGAGATCGACGCGCATGGGGAGTGAGGCAGTCGGCAGTCGGGCTTAGGCAGTCGGGATAAGCGGTCAGTAAGTAAGCTACCTACTGCCGACTGCCTAATGCCGACTGCCTAAAACCCCTCAGCTCAACTTCGCCGAGACAATCTTGTCGGGATCGCGCACGGGTTCGCCGCGCTTGATCTTGTCCACGTTCTCCATGCCCGAGGTCACCTGGCCCCAGACCGTGTACTGGCGGTCGAGGAAGCGGGCGTCGTCGAAGCAGATGAAGAACTGGGAATTGGCGCTATCGGGGTTCGACGAGCGGGCCATGGAGCAGATGCCCCGCACATGCGGCTCGCGGTTGAATTCCTGCTTCAGGTTCGGGTACTTGGACCCGCCCGTGCCGGTGCCATGGGGGCAGCCGGTCTGGGCCATGAAGCCCTCGATCACCCGATGGAACACGATGCCGTCATAGAAGCCCTCGGAAACCAGCTTCTTGATATGGGCGACGTGGCCGGGGGCGAGATCGGGGCGCATCTTGATGACGACGGGGCCCTGGGTGGTCTCGAGGGTCAGCGTGTTGTGATCATCCGCAACGGCGGCGTTGGCTTCGTCCGACATGGCGGACCTCCTTGCATTATGGTTTCTTGGTCGCTCGCGTGGTGAAGCTGGCGGCGAACGGGCGGATTGCTATAGCCCTCCGCGCCGCGCTGGTAAACCATCAAGGTGATGGGGCCCCTGCCCCGCCTCAATCCGGGCTGCTGGCGAGCCGAACCTTGAGCATGCGGTCGGGCGAGGTCACGGAGCCATTGTTGTTGGGATCGCCCTTCTTGATCTTGTCCACGAGATCCATGCCCGAGACCACCTCACCGAAGACCGTATATTGACCGTTGAGGAACGAGGATTCGGCGAAGCAGATGAAGAACTGCGAATTGGCGGAATTGGGGCTCTGGGAGCGGGCCATGCCGAGCGTGCCGCGCTTGAAGGGCGTGGGGGTGAACTCGGCGGGAATGTTCGGCAGGTCGGAGCCGCCGGTGCCATTGCCCTTGGGATCGCCGGTCTGGGCCATGAAGCCCGCGATAACCCGATGGAACACGATGCCGTCATAGAACTTGCGGGCGACCAGAGCCTTGATCTGCTCCACATGCTTGGGGGCGAGATCGGGCCGCAGGCGGATCGTCACGCGTCCGTCCTTGAGATCGATGTAGAGGGTGTTGGCGGGGTCGGACGCCTGGGCGAAGGCCTCGCCTGCGAGAGCGAGCGCGGGAACGGCGGCGAGAAAGGCGCGGCGGTCGATGGTCATGGAAGATCCTCTTTCAAACGGGTTCTGCAATGGATGAAGCTTTAGCCCCGCGCGAACCGCGCGGCCAGCGCCTGCGTCACCAGCGGTGGCGCGAAGGCGCTGACATCCCCGCCCATGGCTGCGATCTGGCGCACCAATGTGCCGGTGATATGGCGAAGGCCGGGGGATGAGGGCAAAAAGACCGTGGTAATCTCAGGCGCCATGGTCCCGTTCATGCCCGCCATCTGCATTTCATAGTCGAAGTCAGTTCCATCGCGCAGGCCGCGCACCAGGAGCGTGGCGCCATGCTGGCGCGCCGCCTCCACCGCGAGACCGTCGAAGGTGACGACCTCAAGCAAACAGCCCGTGCCCACCACCAGCGGCGCCCCGCAGGCGCGGATCATGTCGGCGCGTTCCTGCGCCTCGAATACCGGCTTCTTGCCGGGATGGACACCGATGGCCACGATCAGCCGCCCGCAGAGCCTGGCCGCCTGGCGGATCACATCCGCATGGCCATGGGTGAGGGGATCGAAGGTTCCCGTATAGAGCGCCGCCACCTCAGCCATGTCGCCGTCTCCAGAAGTCCTCAGCCCTCGGCGCCGTCGGCAGCCTCGCCCTCGTCGCCATTGGCCTCGTCTTCGCTGATGCGCTCGACCGAGACCACATGCTCCTTCGCGTCCGTGCGGAACACGATGACGCCCTGTGTCCCGCGGCCGGCGACCCGGATGCCCTCGACCGGACAGCGGATCAACCGGCCAGCGTCGGTTACGAGCATGATGCCGTCGCCCGTCTCCACGGGGAAGGAGGCGACCAACTGCCCGTTACGCGCATTGACCGCCATGGCGACGATGCCTTTGCCGCCGCGTCCGGTGATGCGATATTCGTAAGATGAGGTGCGCTTGCCGTAGCCATTCTCCGAGATCGTGAGAATGATCTGCTCCAGCGCGCCCAGCTCCGCATAGCGTTCCTGGCTGAGCGTCTCGGCCTCGGTTCCGGTGGCGAGCGTCTCGCTCTCCTCCTCGACCACAGAAACCTCACCCTCGACCTCGCCCGCCACCGCGCGGCGACGGCGCAGATAGGCCTCGCGCTCTTCGGCGCTGGCCTCCACATGGCGCAGAATGGCCATGGAGATGAGCTTGTCGCCCTCGCTCAGGTTGATGCCCCGCACGCCCATGCTGTCGCGGCCCTTGAAGACGCGCACATCGGTGGTGGCGAAACGAATGCACTGGCCCTTGGCGGTGGTCAGCAGCACATCGTCCATCTCGGTGCACATCTGCACATTGACGATGCCCTCGCCCTCATCAAGGCGCATGGCGATCTTGCCCGCGCGGTTGACCGAGGTGAAGTCGGACAATTTGTTGCGCCGGACCGTGCCGCCGGTGGTGGCGAACATGACGTCCAGCGCCTCCCAGGCCGC
>CAMDOY010000218.1 GCA_945903655.1 Rhizobium sp. Q54
TCAAGACCCGGCACGATTCCATGACCGTGGGCGAGTTGGAGGTCGATTACGTCATGTTCGGCGATCCCCAACCCGATGGCTGGACGCCGCCCCTCGATCAGGTGATCGAGCGCGTCGCCTGGTGGACGGAGATTTTCACCGTTCCCTGCGTGGGCTTCGCCACCACCCTTGACGACGTGGGCACGATCTCCGAGGCGGGCGCTGATTTCGTCGCCCTTGGCGACGCCGTCTGGAACGACGAACGCGGCCCCGCGCTGGCGGTCGCGCAGGCGCAGGCCGCGCTGGTGCGCGGCGCCAAGCGATGATCTGGCCGCGCATGGCTGGCCTCGCCCTGCTTCTTGCGGGGACGGCGCCGGTCCATGCGCAGGCGCCTTTGCCGCCAACCCTCACACCCTCCAAAACACCCCTGACGACGGCCGTGGCTCCCATTCCCGGCGCCAGCACGGGGGGCGTCACCGACCCGGCGGCCCATTATCTCGCGCCGGGCGTCCAGCCGGACCTCGCTTTTGGGGCCTTCCAGCGGGGCTATTATCTCACGGCCCTGCGCGAAGCCATGAAACGGATCGAGGCGGACGCCAACGATGCGCCCGCCATGGCGCTCATGGGGGAGCTGTATCGCGATGGCCTTGGCCTGCGCCGCAATCCGGCGGAGGCGACCCGTTGGTATCGGCTTGCCGCCGACCGGGGCGATCCCCCGGCGGCCTTCGCCCTGGCGCTCGCCTATCTGCAGGGCCAGGGCGTGGAGCAGGATGTGACGGCGGCGATTCCCTGGCTTGAGCTGGCGGCAGCCGCAGGCCACCCCGGCGCCTTCTATAATCTGGGCCTCATGGCGGCCCAGGCCGATACGCCCGATTTCGCCAAGGCTGCGGGCCTCTTCCGCCGCGCCGCTGATCTGGGCAATAGCGAGGCCGCCTATGCCCTTGGCCTGCAATATCTGCAGGGGCGCGGCCTTGCCCGCGACGGCGGGCGCGCGGCTGAGTGGCTGCAGCGCGCCGCGGATGCGGGCCTCGCCGCCGCCCAGATCGAATTCGCCATCATGCTCTTCAATGGGGATGGCATGCTCAAGGACGAGGTCCGCGCGGCCCGTTATTTGATGAAAGCCGCCGCCACCAACAATCCCCTCGCCGCCAATCGGCTGGCGCGTCTGCTCGCCACCGGGCGGGGCGTGCCCCGGAATATGGTCGAGGCCATGAAATGGCACATCCTGGCCCGCACGGCGGGGATCAAGGATGAATGGCTGGACAGCCAGCTGAGCAGCCTCTCCGCCCGCGATCGGGCCCTGGTGGAGGAGGCCGTGCGCCGTCATATCGGCGGCGCCTGATCGTTTCGCCCCGTGACTTTGGCGCACGCCTTGGGGTAGAAGCCCTTACGGGCGTTTTGCGCCAACCCCTTTCGTCGCCTTTGCGCGAAACCAGAGACCCACCATGATCACCTCCGCCCTGATGAATGTGATGACCAGCGCCGCCATCAAGACTGGCCGCGCCCTCAAGCGCGACTTCGGCGAGGTCGAGAATCTCGTGGTCTCCGTGAAGGGCCCGGGCGATTTTGTCAGCGCCGCCGACCGCAAGGCCGAAAAGACCCTCTATGAGGAGCTGTCCAAGGCCCGTCCCGGCTATGGCTTTCTCATGGAGGAGAGCGGCGTGGTCGAGGGCACGGATCCCTCCCATCGCTGGATCATCGACCCCCTCGACGGCACCACCAACTTCCTGCACGGCCTGCCGATCTTCGCCATCTCCGTGGCGCTGGAGCGGGAGGGCCATCTCATCGCAGGCGTCGTCTACAACCCCGCCACCGACGACATGTATATCGCCGAGAAGGGGCAGGGGGCCTGGCACAACAATCGGCGCCTGCGGGTCTCGCCCCGCCGCAACCTGTCGGATTCCCTCATCGCCTGCGGCATTCCCCATCTGGGCAAGGCCGAGGCCCATCCCCGCTTCAAGGCGGAGCTTGAGGCGGTTATGGCGCGCGCCTCCAATGTGCGGCGTCTTGGCGCGGCCTCCATCGATCTCGCCCTGACGGCGGCGGGGCGTTTCGACGCCTATTGGGAGCGCAACCTGCAGCCCTGGGACATCGCGGCGGGCATCGTGCTGCTGCGCGAGGCTGGCGGCTTCGTGAGCGATCTTGATGGCGGGCAGGACATGCTGGAGAAGGGCTCGGTCTGCGCGGGCTCCGAGATCATCCAGCGGGATTTGCTGGCGCTTTTGCGCGCGATCTGAACAGGGCAGTCGGCGACTGCGCTTGTGTTTGATTGAGTCGGCGCGATAGACTCTGGCTTGGCGTGCTGGCGATGCGCTGGCGGCAAGGTGGACCATGGCTGCGGACAAAGATCCCTACAAGCTTTCAGCTCCCTACATCTTCCTCGTGAGGATGATTCTGTTTCTGGTGCTGGGCGGTTTCGTCGTTCTCATCCTGCATCGGCAGATCATGGTGGCCTTCATGGCCAACCCCGGCCTCAACAGCCTGATTCTGGGCGTGCTCTTCATCGGCGTCGTGCTGTCCTTGCGGCAGGTGGCGCGACTGTTTCCCGAGATCCGCTGGGTCAATGCGCAGCAACTGGGCGAGCGCGGCGGCCTGCGCGATCCCGTCTTGCTGGCGCCTGTCGCGCTGATTCTGGGCGAGGGCCTGGCGCGGCGGGCCATTTCCGCCCTCACCCTGCGGGCGGTGCTGGACTCCATCGGCACGCGGCTTGATGAATCCCGCGAGATCGCGCGCTATCTCACGGGTCTTCTGGTGTTTCTGGGCCTGCTTGGCACCTTCTGGGGCCTGCTGGAGACCGTGGCCTCCATCGGCGGGGTCATCAAGAGCATGCAAGCGGGGGCCGACGCCGCCGTCATGTTCGACGATCTCAAGAATGGCCTCGCCGCCCCCATCGCGGGCATGGCTGTGTCCTTCACCTCCTCGCTCTTTGGCCTCGCGGGTTCGCTGGTGCTGGGCTTTCTCGATTTGCAGGCGGGTCAGGCGCAGAACCGCTTCTTCACGGAGCTTGAGGACTATCTCTCCTTCAATGTGAGCGAGGTCGTGAAAGAGGCGGCGCAGGGATCTGATGGGCGCACCGGCGCAGACCCCGCCAACGCCCGCGCCGCCACCGCCGCCCTCGCCAATCTGGCCGAGGGGGTGCAGGGCCTCGTGCGCCACATGCGCGTGGAGCAGCAGCAGATCCGCGATTGGGTGGAGACCCATGCCGCCACCCAGCGTGAGCTGAAAGAGACCCTCGACAAGCTCATCTCCCAGATGGAGAAGCGCTGATGGCGCTGGGGCGCAGTCGCCGCAGCGCGCGCGGGTTCGATTATTGGCCCGGCTTCGTCGACGCCCTGTCGGTGATGCTGCTGACCATGATCTTCCTGCTCTCGGTCTTCATGCTCGCGCAATTCTTCCTCTCGCGCGACATCAGCGGCAAGGACAACGCCCTCGCCAAGCTCAACCGGCAGATCGATGAATTGACCTCCCTGCTGGCGCTGGAGCGGGCGGGCAAGGGCGACGCCCAATCGAGCGTCGCCATGCTCTCCGCTTCGCTCGACGCCGCCAATGCGGAAAAGCAGCGGCTGGAAGGGATCATCGCCAGCAATGCGGCGGCGGTCAGCGCCGCAGCCGGGCAGGTGGGCGAGGCGGCGCGGGCGCTCGACGCCGAAAAGCAATTGTCCGCGCGCGCCGCCGCCCAGGTCGAAATCCTCAACCAGCAGATCTCCGCCCTGCGTCGCCAGCTTGCGGCGCTGGAGGATGCGCTCTCCGCCTCCGAACAGCGCGACCGGGAATCCCAGGTGCGCATTTCGGATCTCGGCTCCCGGCTCAATCTGGCGCTCGCCCAGAAGGTGCAGGAGCTCTCCCGCTATCGCTCCGACTTCTTCGGTCGCCTGCGCGATATTCTGGGAACAAAGCCCGGCGTGCGCGTGGTGGGGGATCGCTTCGTCTTCGAGAGCGAGGTCCTCTTCGACACCGGCCGCGCCGAGGTGAGCGCCGCCGGGCGCGCGCAGATGGAGCAATTGGCCATGGCTTTGCAGGATCTGGAGCGGGAGATCCCGCCGGAGATCCCCTGGGTGATGCGGGTGGACGGCCATACGGACAAGCGGCCCGTGAATGTGCAGTTCCGCTCCAATTGGGAGCTGTCGGCGGCCCGCGCCATCTCGGTCGTGCAGTTTCTGGTCTCGCGCGGCGTCTCGCCCCAGCGCCTTGTGGCGGCGGGCTTTGGCGAGTTCCAGCCCTTGGATGCGGGCGATTCCGACGAGGCCCTGCGCCGCAACCGCCGCATCGAGCTGAAGCTCACGGAGCGATGACCCACGCCAGCGTGGAGATTGCGCCGCTGACGCAGGCGCTCCTGCCGGAGCTGGTGGACCTCTGGGTCGCCGCCTGGACGCAGGCCATGCCGCAAATCGACTTCGAGGCGCGTCGGCCCTGGCTCAAGGCCCATCTGGAGGGGCTGCACCAGCAGGCCTATGTGACGCGCTGCGCGCTGGAGGCCAAGGGCGCGCTCGTGGGATTTGTGACCCTGCAGCCCCGCAGCGGCGAGCTCGACCAGATCGCGGTGGCGCCCTTTGCGGCGCGGCGGGGGTTGGGGCGGCTTCTGTTGCAGGAGGCGCGGGCGCTGGCTCCGGGGCTCATCACCCTCACGGTCAATCAGGACAACGGCCCGGCGCTGCGCTTTTATGAGCGCGAAGGTTTTGTGAGGATCGGCGAGGGCGTCAACGCTATGTCCGGGCTGAAGACGCTGCGGATGGAGTGGCGGGCCAGTCTAAATATATGAAATTAAGCGCGCTTTTATACCCTCTCCCCTGTGGGGAGGGCCGGCACGCGAAGCGAGACGGGGTGGGGGTCGCGCGATGCTGATCGTTGGCGCGGTGGCGACAGGCGCTAACCGGCAGAGGTGTCGCGACCCCCACCTCTCACTCCTCCCCACAAGGGGGAGGAGAGCGGCTGGCGTGTCGCTCTAAAAACTGAAAGTGCGCGGTTGCTGGCTATTGCCCCAAAGCCTCCCGAACCCCTTTCGGGATCCGCGCCGGTCCCCCGTTCGCCACGCAGGCGATCCGCACTTGCGCTGTAATCAGCACCTCCTCACCCCGCAGCACCCGCTGGTCCAGGGTCAGCGTGGCGCCGCCCATGGAGCGCGGCTTTGTCTCGATGGTCAGCAGGTCGTCCATGCGGGCGGGCTTCAGAAACTCGATGTTCATGGACCGCACCGCGAAGCCGAAGACCTCGCCCGCCTTCCCCGCCATGATCTCCCCCTGCGAGAGGCCGCGCGCGCGCAGCATCTCGGTGCGGCCGCGCTCCATGAAGCGCAGATAGGAGGCGTGATAGACCACGCCGGAAAAATCCGTGTCCTCGTAATAGACCCGCACCTGAAAGACGTGGGAGAGGCTCACGGCTCCTCCCCATCGGAAAAGAGGCCGAACTGGGTCGGCGCGCGCGGCGGCTCGGCGAGGCCCAGATGCCGGAAGGCGTTGGGGGTCAGCACGCGCCCGCGCGGGGTGCGCTGCAGGAAGCCCTGCTGCAACAGATAGGGCTCGATGATGTCCTCGATGGCGTCGCGCGGCTCCGACAGGGCCGCTGCGATGGTCTCGATGCCCACGGGCCCGCCGCCGAAGTTGATGGCGACCATGTCGAGATAGCGCCGGTCCATGATGTCGAGGCCGATCTCGTCCACATCCAGCAGCTTCAGGGCGCGGTCGGCGACCGCGCGCGTCACCTGCGGGTCCTGATCCACGATGGCGAAATCGCGCACCCGGCGCAGCAGCCGGCCCGCGATGCGCGGGGTGCCGCGCGCGCGCCTGGCGATCTCGTTGGCGCCATCCTCGGTCATGGGAATCTTCAGCACCCGCGCCCCGCGCGCCACGATGCTCTGCAATTCCGGCACGGTGTAGAAATTCAGGCGGATGGGAATGCCGAAACGGTCGCGGAGCGGCGTCGTCAGCAGGCCTGCGCGGGTGGTGGCGCCGACAAGCGTGAATTTCGCCAGATCGATCTTCACCGAGCGGGCGGCGGGGCCTTCCCCGATGATGAGATCGAGCTGGAAATCCTCCATGGCCGGATAGAGAATCTCCTCCACCGCCGGGTTCAGTCGGTGGATTTCGTCGATGAAGAGCACGTCTCGCTCTTCCAGATTGGTGAGCTGCGCCGCCAGATCGCCCGCCTTGGCGATGACAGGCCCGGAGGTCGAGCGAAAATTGACCCCCAGCTCCTTGGCCACGATCTGCGCCAGGGTGGTTTTGCCCAGGCCCGGCGGGCCGACGAAGAGCACATGGTCCAGCGCCTCGTTGCGCGCCTTGGCGGCCTCGATGAACACACGCAAATTCTTCCGCGCCGCCTCCTGCCCGGTGAAATCGAGCAGCGACAGGGGCCGAATGGACGCCTCGGTGTCATCCTCGCGCTTTTCGGGCGAGAGGAGGCGGGGTTTGGGACTGGTCATGGGGGGAGTGTAGCAGATTCGGGGTGGGGGGTGAGAGGCAG
>CAMDOY010000219.1 GCA_945903655.1 Rhizobium sp. Q54
CACCTCTGGCAGCAGGGGATCGCGGGTCAGCCCATCCACCACCAGCGGCTTCAACTTCTTGTCGCGAATATATTGCGGCGCCTGGGTCACCACGCTGATCCATGAGGCGCCGCGGCCCTGGATTTCGCCGCGCTCCATGGCGAGGTTGAGATCGGCGGCCCCGTTGTAGCCCAGAACGAATTTGAATTTCGTGCCGAGGATTTCATTGAGCGCCTGCGGCACGGTGAAGGTGGGCGAGTTGCGCCCCGTGGCGCCCATGATCACTTCCTTTGTCTTCGCCTCTTCAAGGGTCTGCGCGGGCGCGGTGTGCCAGACGCCCGCGAAATTGCGCAGGGGCGCCATGTTGCCGACCCAGCGCCATTTGGAAATGTCGTATTTCCCAGCCACCGTTGCTTCGGTGAGCTGGCTGGTGACATTGGTCTGCTGGGTCATCCCCATGGTCAGCCCATCCTTGGGGGCTGTGTGCTCCATCTGGATGGAGGTGGAGATGCCCCCGCCCACGCCGCCCGCCAGCTTCACCACGATGATCGGCTTGCCCGGCATATGCTTGCCCATGTGGTTGGCGAGCGTGCGGGCGTAGATATCGTAGCTGCCGCCCGCGCCAGCGCCCACGATGAAGTTGATGGTCTTGCCCGCGTAGAATTGCTCAAGGCTCTGGGCGCTGGCGACGCCTCCGGCGAGGGGCAGCAGGGCGAGGCCGAGGGCGAGCTTGTTCAGGCGCAAGGGAGACTCCAAGTTTCGGGGCAAATGTCCGCAGTCTGCCTAGCACAGCGCGAGGCGTCCATCCATGGGTTGGGGATCGATGGCGCCCGGGCGGGCGCCATTGTAAAGGTCTTGTCATCGCGCCGTGACTGCGCCAGTTTCTTCTGGCCCCTGTTGGTCAGGCAGCGGAAAGGCCGCGATGGACGATACGATCTCCAGCCAGCCCCAGAGCGCGGTTCGCCCCTATGGCCTTGTGGGCCTTGTGCTCAGTCTTGTGGGCGTGACCGTCATCGCTGGCCTCGCGCTGTTCCTGTCTCTGGCGCTGGTGGCGGCGGGGGTCTATCTGCGGTTTGGCTGGCCCTATTTGCATAATCTCATCAAGGCCGGGCTGGACATGACCCAGTCCAGCCGTCTGGAGGATCTGACGACAGCGGGGCTTGTCGCGGGCTGCGCTGTCTATCTTGCGGGCATTGTCGGGCTCTGGGCCATGGCGAGAGTGAGGGCGGGGCGAGCCTGGCCGCTGCTTCTGGCCTGGACCCCCTTCCGGGCGGACCGCGTCTATTGGTGGCTCTTGCTGGCGGCCATGACCTATGGGCTGGGGGCGAGTCTGGCGCTGGGCTATCTCAATCCGGTCTCGAAGACCTGGTTCGCCATTCCCGAAACGCCCCTGGCGATGGTCGCCGCCTTTGCTCTGGTGGTGATCCTGGCGCCCCTGGCGGAAGAACTGCTGTTTCGCGGCTGGCTCTACACCGCCCTGCGCTGGCGCTTCGGTTTTGCGGCGGCGTTCTGGGCGACATCCCTCCTCTTCGCCCTCGCCCATTGGGATTCCACCCATCTCTACGCCCTGGCTATCCTGCCCATCGGGCTCGTGCTTGGCCATGTGCGCGAGCGCACTGGCAGCGCCAGGGCCACGACCCTCTTCCATATGATCTACAATTTCTCCGGATTGGCCCTCACCTTTCTGGGGAAGGTTTGACAGGGAAGGGGGCGCCGGGCGGTCCGATAGGGTAGGGTGCGCGCCTGACAGGGAACCCACATGCAGGCCTATCACGACCTTCTGCGCCGCGTCCTCGACGAGGGCGCCCGCAAATCCGACCGCACGGGCACGGGGACCATCTCGGTTTTCGGCCACCAGATGCGCTTTGATCTCTCGAAAGGCTTTCCGCTGGTCACCACCAAGCGGTTGCATCTGAAATCCATCGTCCACGAGCTGCTGTGGTTCCTGAAAGGCGACACCAATATCGCCTATCTCAAGGAAAACGGCGTCTCCATCTGGGACGAATGGGCCGATGAGAAGGGCGATCTCGGCCCCGTCTATGGCAAGCAGTGGCGCTCCTGGGAGGGGGCTGATGGCCAGACCCATGACCAGATCAAGTGGGTGCTGGACGAGATCAAGCGCAATCCCGATTCGCGCCGCCTCGTGGTCTCCGCCTGGAACGTGGCCGATGTGCCCCGCATGAAGCTGGCGCCCTGCCATTGCCTGTTCCAGTTCTATGTGGCGGAGGGGAAGCTTTCCTGCCAGCTCTACCAGCGCTCGGCGGATATTTTCCTTGGCGTGCCCTTCAATATCGCCAGTTACGCCCTGCTGACTGTCATGATGGCCCAGGCGGCGGGGCTCCAGCCCGGCGATTTCGTCCATTCCTTTGGCGACGCCCATCTCTACCTGAACCATCTCGATCAGGCTCAGGAGCAGCTGTCGCGGGCCCTGCGCCCCTTGCCGCGCCTGAAGCTCAACCCGGCGGTGGGGTCCCTGTTCGATTACGTCTATGAGGACATCGTGTTCGAGGGCTACGATCCCTGGCCCGCGATCAAGGCGCCGGTGGCGGTCTGATGGGGGTTCCTCTGGTCATCGTCGCGGCCGTGGCGCGTAATGGCGTCATCGGCGGGAACAATCGGCTGCTTTGGAAATTGCGCAGCGATATGCATCACTTTCGCGCGATCACAATGGGAAAGCCGATGATCATGGGACGGCGAACCTGGGACTCCATTGGGCGGCCCTTGCCCGGCCGCGAGACCATAGTGGTCACCCGCGACGCCTCGTTTGTGGCGCCGGGCGCCCATGTGGTTCAGGACCCCGAGAGCGCCATCGCGCTGGGCCAAACTCTGGCGGAACGGCTGAAATCCCCTGAAATCGTCGTGGCTGGCGGGGGGGAGCTCTATGCTCTGCTGCTGGATCGCTGCTCGGCGTTGCACCTCACGCAGGTCGATCTGGCGCCGGATGGCGACGCCTTTTTCCCCCCCATCGACCCCGCCCGTTGGCGCGAGGTGGGGCGGGCGGCCCATGATCCTGGCCCCGGCGACGAGGCCGGTTTCAGCTTCGTGGACTATGTTCGCGCGTAATTGGTCTGGGTCCCGCCAATTGAAAACCGCAGGGCCCGTGTTTACTTCCATACTGGACATTCATCCGAGGCGAGGAACCTGATGCCCTGGAGCAATCAAGGCGGCGGTAGTGGTGGCGGCGGCGGACCCTGGGGCAAACCCCCCAATCAGGGTCCCTGGGGGCAAGGCCCCTCGGGGGGCCAGACGCCGCCTGATCTGGAAGAGATGTTGCGGCGTGGCCAGGACAAGCTTCGGCAGGTCCTGCCGGGCGGCGGCTTTGGCGGCAAGGGCATCGCCCTGGCCGTGGTGCTGGCCATCGGCGCCTGGGGCCTCAGCGGGTTCTACACCGTGCAGCCCAACGAGGCCGGCCTGAACCTGATCTTCGGGCGCTACGTGAGCAAGACGGGCTCGGGCCTGCAGTACAATCTGCCCTATCCCATCGGCTCCGTGCTGAAGCTGCGGGTTGAAGACCGCAACACCACGGCCATAGGCTTCACCTATCGTACGGATTCACGCACCGGCAATCAGGGCTCCATGGTGGACATCGCCGAGGAAAGCTTGATGCTGACGGGCGACGAGAACATCGCGGATGTGAAATTCGTGGTGATCTGGCAGATCGACCCCATGAAGCCCGAGAATTACGCCTTCAACGTGCGCCGCCCCAGAGAGACCATCAAGGCGGTGGCCGAGAGCGCCATGCGCGAGGTCATCGGCCGCAGCCAGATCCAGCGCATCCTCACCGCCGAGCGCAAGGTCATCGAGCCCGCCGTTCAGGAACTGATGCAGAAGGTGCTGGATGATTATGGGCTGGGCGCCAAGATCATCCAGGTCCAGCTGCAATCGGTCGATCCGCCAGAGCAGGTTATCGCGGCCTTCCGCGACGTGACGGCGGCCCAGCAGGATCAGGACCGCCTGCGCAACGAGGCCGAGGCCTACGCCAATCGCGTGGTGCCCGAGGCGCGCGGCGCGGCGGCGCGAATCTCTCAGGAGGCCCAGGCCTATCGCGAGCAGACCGTGGCGGAAGCCCGTGGTCAGGCCTCGCGCTTCAGTCAGGTGCTTGAACAATACAAGCTTGCGCCCGCCATCACCCGCGAGCGCATCTATCTCGAGACCATGGAACGGGTGTTCGGGGGTATGAACAAGGTGATCATCGATCCATCCGCCTCGCCTCAGGGCGTGACGCCCTATCTGCCGCTCAGCACCCTTGATGCGCCGCAGGCGGCGGGCGCGGTCCGTCCCTCCAGCCAGCAGGGGGGCGCCCGATGAAATCTCCCGTCCCTCTCTTCACCGCCCTCGTGGTCCTGCTGATCGCCGTCATTGGCGTCGGCAGCTCGGCTTTCGTCGTGCAGCAGACCCAGTTGGCCCTCGTGCTGCGCTTTGGCGAGCCGGTCCTCGGACGCGGTCTCATCACCACGCCTGGCATTCATTTCAAGATCCCCTTGATCGAGAAGGTCGTCTTTCTGGATAACCGGATCCTGGATCTGGAGACCTCCAAGCAGGAGGTTCTGGCCAGCGATAACAACCGCATCGATGTGGACGCCTTCCTGCGCTACAAGATCGTCGATCCCCTGCGCTTCTATCAGTCGGTGGGCGACACCCAGCGCGCCGAAGGGCAACTCGCCAACGTCCTGAACTCGGCTGTGCGCCGCGTGCTGGGCGAGGCGAACATGCCGCAGATCGTGCGTGACCAGCGCTCCCAGCTCATGGTGCGAATCCGCGATCAGGTGGAGCAGGAGGCGAGCAAGTTCGGCGTCACCATCAAGGACGTGCGCATCCGCCGCGCCGACCTGCCCCGGCAGATCTCCGAAAAGGTCTACAGCCGCATGCAGACCGAGCGCGCCAGGGAAGCCGCCGAGTTCCGCGCCCAGGGCGCGGAGCAGGCCCAGCGCATCACCTCGAAAGCCGACCGCGACGTCGTCGTGCTGCGCGCCCAGGCGCAACAGCAGGCTGACCAGCTGCGCGGCGAGGGCGAGGCGGAGCGCAATGGCATCTTCGCGGAAGCCTATGGGAAGGACCCCGACTTCTTCTCCTTCTGGCGCAGCATGCAGGCCTATGAAGCTGGCTTGAAATCGGGCGACACCAGGCTCATCCTGAGCCCCACCTCGCAGTTTTTCCGCTACTTTGGAAATTCCACGCGGCAGGGCGAGGCGGCTCCTGCGGCCAAATAGGCTGTCTGGCTTGAAATCGGACTGCGCGGTGCAATAATCGCGCAGTCGCCTTCTTGAGTCTCGTTTTCGCCCCATTTTGTGGTTCGATTGTCCAGTCCCGGGGGCTTTTTCCCGGCCTCGTCACCAGGAGAGCATTTCATGGGTCTCGACCCCGTTCTTGTCACCGGACCGCGCGCCGCCTCGGGCCTGCGCCGCTTCGCCATCGCTTTGCTGGTTGGTCTGGTCGCCATGCCGCCCCTCGCCCCCGTGACGAGCCTGCCCGCCTTCGCCAAGGGTCCGGACTCTCTGGCTGATCTGGCCTCCGCCGTCAGCGACGCCGTGGTCAATATCTCGGCCTCCCAGACCGTGGACGACAAGCGCACGGCGGCGCCCAATCTGCCGCAGGGTACGCCCTTCGATGATCTCTTCGAGGAATTCTTCCGCCGTCGCGGCCAGGGGCCCCAGAGCGGCCCGCAGGGCGAGGGTGGCCCGCGCCAGCGCCGCGCCAGCTCGCTGGGCTCGGGCTTCGTGATCGATTCTGCGGGCATCGTCATCACCAACAACCACGTCATCGCCGACGCCAACGAGGTCACGGTCATCTTCACCGATGGTCAGCGGCTGAAGGCCGAGGTGCTGGGCAAGGATGCGAAGGTCGACGTCGCCGTTTTGCGCGTGAAGCCGGATAAGCCGCTGAAGGCGGTCAAGTTTGGCGACAGCGAGATCATGCGCGTGGGCGACTGGGTCATGGCCGTGGGCAATCCCTTTGGCCTTGGCGGCACCGTGACGGCGGGCATCGTCTCCGCCCGCAACCGCAACATCGACAGCGGCCCCTACGACAATTACATCCAGACCGACGCCTCCATCAACAAGGGCAACTCCGGCGGCCCCCTGTTCAACATGGCGGGCGAGGTGATCGGGGTGAACACCGCGATCCTCTCCCCCTCGGGCGGCTCGGTGGGCATCGGCTTCGCCACCCCCTCGGCGACCCTCATGCCCGTCATCGAGCAGTTGCAGAAATTCGGCGAGACCCGTCGTGGCTGGCTCGGGGTGCGCATCCAGAATGTGGATGAGACCATCGCGGAGAGCCTTGGCCTCGGCAAGCCGCGCGGCGCCCTTGTGGCGGGCGTGGACGACAAGGGTCCCGGCAAGCCTGCGGGCATCAAGGCGGGCGACGTCATCATCAAGTTCGACGGCAAGGACGTGAAGGATTCCCGCGAGTTGCCGAAGATCGTGGCGGCCACGGCCGTTGGCCGCGAGGTCCGCGTGA
>CAMDOY010000220.1 GCA_945903655.1 Rhizobium sp. Q54
CGCCCCCGCGCGGCTATCTGGAGCAGGCGGTTCCCGCCAGCCCCAGCCTCACCCGCTCCTCCCTTTTCGCCTCCGGGCGGGCGGTGATCTCCCAGCGGGAGGCGCTGATCACCCTCATCGCCGTCAACCATCCGCGCCTGACCGCCACCTATGCGGAGGATCTGGCGGGGGTGGACTTCGCCAACCGGGATCTGGTCCGTCTGGTCGATTCTGTGCTTGGCCGATTGTCAGATCCCTATATAGACGCTCCTGCGGTGCGCGCGGCCATCGAAAAGGCCGGACAAGCCGAGCTTTTGGGGCGGGTGGAGCGCGCGGCGGGGCAGTCCACGGCCTGGTGCGTGCGCCCGGATGCGGAAGAACGTGACGCTGAAGAGGTTCTCAAGCAGGCCTTGGCCTTGCATCGGCGGGCGCGGGCGCTACATAAGGAGTTGCGATCAGCCGAATTGGCCCTCGGCGAGGATGCAACAGATGAAAACCTCAATCGTTTGAGGGAGATCCAGGCGGAATTGTCGGGGATCGACGGACGCGAAGCCATGATCGAGGGGTTCGGCCTTTCGGTCGGTCGGCAGAGCACGGGTTTGTAGGCCCTCACCAGGGTTAAGCATAGCTTAATCGGGTGGGGTCATTGTGGCTTGCGAATCAGGGCGGCTCTTGCGGGCCGTCCGCTTGTTTTTTTGAAGTGCTGCTTGTCGCGAAGCAACGGAGTTGAGCGAAATGGCGAAGAAGGAAGAGAAGTCCGACGGACAGGGCGCTGCGGTGGAGACCATCGACAGTCCGCTTCTGGATCTCTCCGACGCCGCTGTGAAGCGGATGATCAAGCTCGCCAAAAAGCGTGGCTTCGTGACCCATGACGAATTGAACGCCGTTTTGCCGCCTGAGGAAGTGTCGTCCGACCAGATCGAAGACATCTACACCATGCTCAGCGAGATGGGCATCAGCGTGCAGGACAGCGAGGGCGACGACGCCGACCCCGAGAATCCTGAGGAAGAGGCCGAGGCGGAGACCGGCGGTGATCTCGTGGAGGCCGCGCGCCCCACCGCCGTCATCGCCACCACCCGCGCCGAGCCCACCGACCGCACGGACGATCCCGTGCGCATGTATCTGCGCGAGATGGGCTCCGTGGAGCTTCTGTCCCGCGAGGGCGAAATCGCCATCGCCAAGCGCATCGAGGCGGGCCGCGAGGCCATGATCGCGGGCCTTTGCGAGAGCCCTCTGACCTTCCAGGCCATCATCATCTGGCGCGACGAGTTGAACGACGCGAAGGTGCTGCTGCGCGACATCATCGACCTCGAAGCCACCTATGCGGGCCCCGATGGCAAGCGCGTGGACATGACCGCGCCGGGCGCCGAACATGCGCCCTCCACCGCGCTCCAGAGCCCCCCCGCCGGCCTTGACGCCGACATGCCCCCGCCGGAGGAATTCTCCGACGACGAGGACGATCTGGAAAATTCCGTCTCCCTCTCCGCCATGGAAGCGGAGTTGAAGCCCAAGGTGCTCGACACCTTCGACCGCATCGCCGACGCCTACAAGAAGCTGCGTCGCCTGCAGGACCAGAACGTCGAGAACAAGCTCAAGAACGAGACGCTGACGCCCGCCCAGGAGCGCAAGTACAAGGCGCTCAAGAAGGAGATCGTGGCGGATGTGAAGTCGCTCTCCCTCAACCAGAACCGCATCGACGCGCTGGTGGAGCAACTCTACGACATCAACAAGCGCCTGCTGGGCTTAGAGACCAAGCTGTTCCGCCTCGCCGAGAGCTTTGGCGTGGGGCGCGAGGATTTCCTGCGCAACTACCAGAACTCCGAGCTTGATCCCAAATGGGTCCTGCGCGTGTCCAAGCTCGGCTCGCGCGGTTGGCGCGATT
Organism: Rhizobium sp. Q54; assembly: GCA_945903655.1. Lineage (GTDB taxonomy): Bacteria > Pseudomonadota > Alphaproteobacteria > Rhizobiales > Beijerinckiaceae > Terripilifer. Next base: position 1,862 of record CAMDOY010000220.1, read on the forward strand.
TCGTGGCCAAGGAGAAGGATGGCATCAAGTTCATCCGCTCGGACATTCACGCGCTGGCGACCGAGACGGGGCTTGAGATTCAAGAGTTCCGCAAGATCGTGCAGATGGTGCAGAAGGGCGAGCGCGAAGCCCGCCAGGCCAAGAAGGAGATGGTGGAGGCGAACCTTCGTCTCGTGATCTCCATCGCCAAGAAATACACCAACCGCGGGTTGCAGTTCCTCGACCTCATCCAGGAAGGCAACATCGGCCTGATGAAGGCGGTCGACAAGTTCGAATATCGTCGCGGCTACAAGTTCTCGACCTATGCGACCTGGTGGATCCGCCAGGCCATCACCCGCTCCATCGCCGATCAGGCCCGCACGATCCGCATTCCCGTGCATATGATCGAGACGATCAACAAGATCGTGCGCACTTCGCGCCAGATGCTGCACGAGATCGGCCGCGAGCCGACCCCGGAGGAATTGGCCGAGAAGCTCGCTATGCCCCTTGAGAAGGTGCGCAAGGTGCTGAAGATCGCCAAGGAGCCTATCTCCCTCGAAACGCCCATCGGCGACGAGGAGGATTCGCATCTGGGCGATTTCATCGAGGACAAGAACGCCATCCTGCCCATCGATGCGGCCATCCAGAGCAATCTGCGCGAAACCACCACCCGCGTGTTGGCATCGCTGACCCCGCGCGAGGAGCGCGTGCTGCGCATGCGCTTTGGCATCGGCATGAACACCGACCACACGCTGGAGGAAGTGGGCCAGCAGTTCTCCGTGACCCGCGAGCGCATTCGCCAGATCGAGGCGAAGGCGCTGCGCAAGCTGAAGCATCCGTCGCGGTCAAGGAAGCTGCGGAGCTTTCTGGATAATTGATGCGGTGGCCGCAGGCCCAAGCATCTTGATCAGCGCGCCTTCATACCATCCCCTTATGGGCGGATCGGCACGCGCAGCGTGACAGGGTGGTGTCCGCGCATCTGGGTCGGCGGCGTTGGCCAGCCCTGTTGCATGCTGATCGTAAACCGTCATCGCCACACAAAAAAAGCCGCCCTCAGGGGGCTCCCCCGAGGCGGCTTTCCTGTGTTCTCACCCCAAGGCCTCAGCGCCAGTACATCCGTGGTCGCGCGGCGGATGGGGTGGAATCATGCCCCGTTTCCAGGGCCTGAGAGAGATATGGGGCCGCTTGCGCTGAAAGCAAGCTTGGCCGCCAAAATGGCTCACTTTGTCGAATCTCCTTGTATTTTAGGCGGAAAAGCCCACATGAAGAACATCGGCATTTGGCCAGATCCTTCGTCTCCGCCCCGCTTGAGCAAGCCGGCGCCTTCAGAGTTTCCCCAGATGCGACCAACTGATGCGGTCGCGCCGCCGTCGGGGGGCTTTCGAAACCCCGTTGCGAGGAGAACGACACATGCGCCTTTATATGTTCAAGTCCGAGAGCAAGCCCGACATTGGCGCCTTCGCGGGCGATGGCGCGGGCACCAAGCTGCCCAAGAACTTCGCGCCCTGGCGCGTGGTCGGCTTGGTCTCCGCCAAGCGTGCGCCGCCCCATGGCCTGCCGCGCGCCAAGATCGAGGCTGGCATCGAGTCCGCCGGCTACCAACTCTGGCGCGTGAAAAAGCCCGCGCCCGTCGCTGTGGCTGAAGAAACAGCCTGAGGCGATCCGGCCCCAACAGGAATCCATGAATGTCTGATAGTGAACACTCGAAATCCGCTGTCGATCGTCGGCCCGTCAAGCGTGGGCAATATGCCCGGTTCGTCGTGTCCGTCGACCGCCAGATCAAGAGCAGCTTTGACACGCGCGCCGAGGCGCAGCTTGAGGCTGACCGTCTCTCCGCCAAATTCGCGAACCTGACCATTGCTGTGAACGACTCCCAGCAGCCGCTCATCCGCGAATCCGCCAGCGAGCCGGAAAACGCCGAGACCGCCAGCGCTCAGGATTGAATGGTGTGGCGCGGCGTGAGCGCCGCGCCCTTCACCTGCGCATGAACGACAAGCCCCGGCGCCAGCGCCAGTTGCTCCCATGACCGGCGCGTGACCCGCGCCAGCAGATGGGCGCCCGCGCCATCCTCCCCCAGACCCAGCACGGCGGTCATCTGATGATCGCCGCTTTGGCGCGCGTCGAGAATCCGCGCAGGCAGGATATTCACGATGGTGCTGCCGCTGGGCGCCGCTAGCGCCAGACTCACATCCCCCGCCCAAATCCGCAGCCGCCTGCGCTCGCCTACCTCGGCCTTGAGGGCGGGGACGAGAAAGACGCCTCCCGCCACCGTCAGGCTCGCCAGCCCATAGGCGGGGTCAAAGGCGATCACTTCACCTTCCAGACTCACCGCCGCCTCGCGCGCGCCCATGAGCGGCAGGGCGGGATCGCTCTGCATTTGCGCCAGCGGCCCGGCGCCGATCACGCGCCCCTTTTCCATCAGGATGATCTGGTCGGCGAGGCGCTCCACCTCGGCCATGTCATGGGTCACATAGAGGACCGGCAGGGACAGGCGCTCGTGCAGCTGTTCCAGAAAGGGCAGGATCTCCTCGCGCGCCGCGCGGTCGAGGGCGGAGAGGGGCTCGTCCATGAGCAGCAGGCGCGGGCGCGAGAGCAAAGCCCGACCGATGGCGACCCGCTGGCGCTCGCCGCCTGAGAGGGTGAGGGGCGCGCGGTCTAGAAGCGGCGCCAGCCCCAGCAGGGCCACGGCCTCGTCAAAGCCCAGCAGCGGCTCGCCACTGGCGGCGCGGGCGCCAAAGAGCAGATTGCCGCGCACACTGAGATGGGAAAAGAGGCTCGCCTCCTGAAAAACGTAGCCGATGGGCCGCTGATGCACCGGGCGGAAGCTCGCGCCGTCCTGCCAGACATCCCCCTTAATCGCCACATGGCCATGAGCCGCCCGATGCAGGCCCGCGATGCAGCGCAGCACCGTGGTCTTGCCGCTGCCCGAGGGTCCGAAGATGGCGGTGACGCCTCGCCCCGGCGCTTCGAAAGAGGCGTCGAGGGTGAAGGCGCCGCGCTGATCGCGCAGACGCACCGTGATGGAGGCGTCGCTCATGACGAGAGCCTCCCCATGCGCTTCTCCACGAAGCTCATGGACAGGATCACCACGAAGGAGAAGACCACCATGCCCGCCGCCAGCGCATGGGCCTCTGGCCACCGGGACGTCTCCACGAAATCGAAGATGGCCACCGAAAGCACCTTGGTGACGCCCGGTATATTGCCGCCGATCATCAGCACCACGCCAAATTCCCCCACCGTATGGGCGAAGCCCAGAATGGCGCCGGTGAGGAATCCGGGCCGGGCCAGCGGAACCGCCACGGTCCAGAAAGCCCGCCAGGGCGAGGCCCGCAGGGTCGCCGCCGCCTCCATGGGCCGATCCCCCATGGCGGCGAAGGCGTTGCGGATGGGCTGCACCACGAAGGGCAGGGAATAGATCACCGAGCCGATGACGAGGCCGGTGAAGGAGAAGGCGAGCGTACGCGCGCCCCAGAGGGAGGCGATGGCGCCGCCGGGGCCATCGGGGCCCAGCATCACCAGCAGATAGAAACCCAGCACCGTGGGCGGCAGCACCAGCGGCAGGGCCACCACGCTGGCGACGATCTCAGCCCACCAACTGTGCGAGCGCGCCAGCCACCAGGCGATGGGCGTGGCCACGACCAGCAGGATCGCGGTGGTCAGGCTCGCCAGCTCCAGGGTGAGGATGATGGGCCGCCAGATGTCGGGGGAGAGGCCGAACATGTCAGTTCCCCGCCCCCGCTTCATAGCCATGACGTTCGATGATGGCGCGGGCCTGCGGGCCCTTCAGGAAGGCGAGGAAGGCACGGGCGGCCTCCTTCCCCGCGCCAGTCTTGAGCAGCGCCGCGTCCTGCAGGATGGGGCGGTGGAGGGACGCCGGAACCAGCCAGCGGCTCCCGTCGCTCCGGCCAATGACCTGCGCCAGCGCCACGAAGGCCAGCTCCGCATTGCCGGTTTCCGCAAACTGGAAGGTCTGGGCGATGCTGGCGCCCTGCACGAGGCGAGGCGAGAGCTCATCATAAAGCTTGAGGGCTTTCAGGGTCTCGATGGCCGCGCCGCCATAGGGGGCGGAGGCGGGATTGGCGATGGCGATCTTGCCCGAGCCGCCCGCCCGCAGCGCAGCCTCCCCCTGCGCAGCGCGCCCATCCCGGCTCCACAGGGCCAGCCGACCGATGGCGTAGGTGAAACGCGTCTCGCCCAGCGCAAGCCCCGCCGCCACGGCCTGCCGGGGCCGCTCCTCATCCGCCGAGAGCAGGACCTCATAGGGGGCGCCTTGGGTGATCTGCGCATAAAGCGCCCCTGAGGCGCCGAAGCTCAGCACCGCGTCATGGCCGCTGGCAGCCTTGAAGGCGCGCGCGATCTCCTGCGCCGCCTGCGTGAAATTGGCGGCGACCGCCACATGGGTGGAGCCCGCCCGGGCGGGCAGGGCGGCGAGGGTCAGGATCACGGCGAGGGCGAGACTGCGCATCGGGGCCCCTCAATCAATCGCCAGAATGACATGGGCGGAATCGAAGAGCGCCCGTAGGCGCACCCCCGGTTCGATCTTCAGGGCCTGCGCGCTATGGGCGGTAATATGGGCGGCGAGGGTCTTGCCA
>CAMDOY010000221.1 GCA_945903655.1 Rhizobium sp. Q54
ATCTAAGTCATTGAAATAAAATAGAAATAGTTCGTGTTTGAACGTTTCTCTGTCGTGCGTACCAAAAACAAACCGGACATTGACCGGACGCGCGGACAAAACGTCATTGCCTTGCTGGAACGCTGACTGCTGCCGCACGGGCACCCGCCCTGGGCGACGGTCGATCAGCCTATCCTCCCCGCGCTACTCTGAAGTGTCCCGAAAACGCCGGGTATGGCACTCGCTGAACCCAAGAAGCTCTCCCGCTTCGACACAACTCAAGCGTCCCGCGCGATGCGAACTGATCGCATCCAAAACACGCGCCACCCGAACCTCCCGCAACATGCGGCCCTCCGATCCAAAAACCGGACAAAACACCTGCTACCTAAACCGGACATATCATGTGCTCGCTACACCATGGCCCCGGCCCCTTGCCAAATGCCGCCATTCCACCAAGAATGGCCTATGCGGGCCGCTGGCGATAAAAAGTCCTCCTTGAGGGGGCGTCGGCGCTGAGGGTGGGGGGCGAGATGACGGCTGTGATGCGAATCCTTGTGGGTTTGGCCTTTGTGTTCTGCCTTACCTCGGTGGCGCGTGCGCAGGGGGCCTATCCGAACCGGTCGGTCAGAATTGTCATTCCCTTTCCCGCAGGTGCCGCCCTCGATGGGTTGACGCGTATCATCGCCGAGCAGTTGCAGGGCCTGTGGGGCCAGGGCGTCGTGGTCGAGAATGTAGTCGGGGGCGGCGGCAATGTGGGGGCCGACCGGGTGTTTCGCGCCGATCCTGATGGCTACACCCTGCTCGCAGCGCCGCCTGGTCCTCTCTCCTTTAATAATTTCCTTTTCAAGGATACGCGCTACGATCCCACCACCTTTGTCCCTGTGACCCTGATGGCTTCGGTGCCAAATGCGCTCATCATCAGGAAAACCATCGATGCGCCGCTGATCACGGATTTTCTGGCGCTCCTGCGCGCCAATCCCGGAAAGTTCAATTACGCCTCCCAGGGCGTCTCCTCGACGGGTTATTTGACGGCGCGCCTGTTCGAGCAGCGCACTGGCGTGTCCATGGTGCATGTGCCCTATCGCGGCGCCGCCCCCGCGCTGACAGATATCGTCGCAGGCCATGTCGATATGTTCTTCGACACATTGACCACATCCCTGCCGCTGCACCGGGGAAACCAGGCGCGGGTGATCGGGGTTGCCGACATCGAGCGCTCGCAATTGCAGCCTGATATTCCCACGTTCCACGAGGCGGGCGTCAAGGATCTTCGCTCCATCACCTGGTTCGGCCTCGTGTTGCCGCCAAAGAGTTCCGAAGCCATCGCCCGGAAGATCAACGGGGATGTCGCGACGATCCTGCTGCGGCCTGAGGTGGCGGAGCGGATCAAGGAGATGAACATGACGCCCGGCGGTGGGACGCCCGCCCAGGCGGCACAGTTCTTTCGGGTGCAGACGCAGATGTGGACCACTCTGATCAAATCGCTGAATTTGGAATTGCAGTAGCCTTCGATTGATTGGCGGCGAAGAAACCGACGAAGGTCGGGCAAGTCATGAAAAGATGCCGAGAGCCTTGATGAGCCAGAAAGAGTTTGAAAAGGGAGCCATGGTGAGATGGGACAGGGACTGCTTCTAAAAGTCTTGATCGCCTTCATGCAAACCATCACAGCATGTCTTGGTGGCGTCTCAGCCTTCGCGGCGGAGCCTGTTCCTTATTATCAGGGCAAGCAGATCACCGTCATCGTCGGGAACCCCGCAGGCGGCGGCTACGATGTCTATGCGCGTCTGCTTGCGCGTCACATGCCGAAATATCTGCCGGGCCAACCCGCCTTCGTCGTGCAGAACATGCCGGGGGCAGGGAGCATCAATGCAGCGCAGCATCTGGCGAATGTAGCGGCGAAAGATGGAACGGTAATGGGTGTTCTGGTTCCCGGCGCGATATTCGATCCCTTGATCGAGGGGCAGGCTAAGTTTCGCTATGATCCTGGAAAATTCGAATATATTGGCAGCGCCGACAGCGGCACACGCATCTGCTTCACCCACAGGCGATCAGGGATCCAGAGCATCGACGACGCGCGCAAGACGAAGGTCGTCGTCGCCTCGACGTCGCCGCAGAGTTCGGCGACGGACTACGCCTTGTTCATGAATGCGCTGGCGGACACCAAATTCGAAGTGGTGCTGGGCTACAAGGGCCCTGCGGATCTGCTGCTCGCCATGGAGCGCGGCGAGGCTGGTGGCGTGTGCGCGCTCGATTCCGCAACGGTCGCCTCCATCAGACCCGATTGGCTCGAGGATGGAACGATCAACCTGTTGGTCCAGGCGGGCTTGCAACCGACGCCCGACATCAAGGCGCCATCCCTGTGGAATTATATTTCCGGCGCCAACAGGCAAGTCGCTGAACTGATCGTGAGCCAGCAGGAATTCGGCCGGCCTTTCATGGCGCCGCCGGGTATAGCGGCCGAACCATTGAAGCTGCTGCGAGAGGCCTTCAATGCGGCTTCGAAGGATCCGGATTTGGTCGCCGAAGCGGGGAAGATGAAGCTTGGCTTGACCCCCAAGAGCGGTGAGGAGGTCGCCGCCATCGTGAGAAAACTTTACGGTGCCTCGCCGGATCTGGTCGAGCGCGCTCGCCGAATCCTGCGCCCATGAATGGGCTAGTCCTCGCCGGCGGCGGCGATATCAGGCCTTCGGTGCAAATAGATCGCCTGGCAAGCCATGATCACGCTCAGCAGAACGCCTGTGATCAGGAACGCCAGTTCAAGGCCCGCAACTTCCGCGATGGCGCCCATGGCGAGCGGCACCGGGATCGAAGCGGTGCGATTAGCTGTGCCGCGCAACCCCACGGCCTTGCACTGATTGCTTGAGCCCGCGCCGCTCAGGACCAGCATGATGACTAAAGGTTGCGCAAGGCCGTTGAGGCCGGAGCGCAGGAACATGGCGACCTGCAGAAGAAAATAGGTTCCCAGAAGGGGTGTGGCGCAGATGAGGAGAATGCCTGCTCATAGGGAGAGCAGAACAATCCAGAAGCCATCGATGTAACGCATGAGATAGGTCGTCGTGAGCGAAAACACCGCTGCGCCAATGTCGCCAGCCGGGCTCAACAAGCTGATGGCGGCGTCTGAGATCCCCATTTCCGTCAGCCACGCCACGTAAAATGAACTTTGCACCGCATTGCCCGAATGCATCATGGCGTCCAGCGCCACGATGAGTGCGACGCTGGGCACACGCAAGAGCCCGAGCGCCATCACGTAATCCTCCAGTCGTGGCATGAGCGCCTTGAGCTTGCCCTCCGGCGCCGCGGCTTCCACCAGGGGCGCCGCACCTATGGATTGATGCGGAAGGAGCAGGGCGAAGATGATGCTCCCACTGCCACCCCCGGGTCCAAAATTATCTCATGAATGCCAACCATCGTGCGTAAAGTTTGGGATTTTCAAATCTAGCGCCCTGTTACTAGACCTCCATTTGCTCGGCTTTTCATCTTCCGTTTTTTGTTTAGCGCGAATTTAGAAGACGCCTCGATGCCAAAGCCGTCGAACTCGGGCACCGTTACTTTCAGTTCAGTACCTCGACCTTTGAAAGAAGGTCTGGACCCCATATAGCGTTTGGGTACGGGCAGGGCAGCTTCATAACCGTAAGGCCGATGATTTCGCCGTGCGTTTTGGCGTCGGGGAGTGGTCGATGGGCCATCGATCGTGGTCCCAGCCCCTTGGATCTCGGCTGCTGAGCCTCGGGTCTTGTTCCCTGGATCTCGTACCAATCGTCTTGGATCGAGGGCCAAGGCGCATGGAGGAGGGCCCTTGGTCTCGGGGACCGTGGGCTCTGGTACTACAGCCCAGCCGGGTCCCTTGGGCCTTTTCCCAGATGAGGCGGATCGCGGCCCTTCGACCATGGGCCCCCCTAAACCGGACGGGTCTCCTGAGGTCGGGCTTTACACAGAGTTAAGCTCGGGCGGTGCGCAACGCTACAAAGTTCGGAGCCCGACCCCTTTTATACAATCGCCCACTCGCTCAGCGGTATATGGAGGTTATTGTAAAGGCTGGTGATATGCCCGGGGTCGGTCGTCGCCACATATTGCGTGCAGGTCGGCGGCGTCCAGCTACCGTTCACGCCGCCCTTGATGAAGCCAGCGAGGTTTCACGCTCACCATCGGCAAACCCACGATCTGTTCGTGGAAGTGTTTGATCCGAACATCGAAATAACGGGGACGGACCATGTCCGCCACCCACGCGGCCTCCGCCTCGTCCGTTGCGCGGGCGCTCACCCGCCCTGGGCAACGGTCGATCAACCCTTCCTCCCCGCGCTCCTTAAAAACGTCCGGCAACCGCCGGGAATGGCACTCGCTGAACCCAAGAAGCTCTCCCGCTTCGACACAACTCAAGCGTCCCGCGCGATGCGAACTGATCGCATCCAAAACACGCGCCACCCGAACCTCCGGCAACATGCGGCCCTCCGATCCAAAAACCGGACAAAACACCTGCTACCTAAACCGGACATATCATGTGCTCGCGATACAGCTTGACTATGGGATGTGGCTAGCTTCACCGCGCACGTAAAGGCAAAGCAGGGCGCCTAAGCTTTTTGTATTTCATTCTCGATGAACCTTTAAGGCTAGCGCGCTTTTTCACAAGAGCGTCCTTTTTTATATTCTCTCTCGGCTTCAAATGACCTGCTCCACCTGAAAGGACGCCTAGGCGGCGCGCGGAGATCGCTACAATTATTTAGGTTTCATGCCAAGGAACTTGGCTATAGCGCGCACCTGCTCCATCTGCTGCTTTATGGACTCCCCGAATTCCCCAGCCCCACCGAGGTTGAGGACCTGGCCAGTGTGCAACAGCCTCTCCGACAGGTCAGCGTCATCACCTGCAATCACTACGTCCCTGCCGATCTTTTCACGAAGGGCGATTGACATGCTGTTCGGTCCAAACAGGCCGACTAGGCCCTCCAATTCCAGCGAGCCAAAACCCGCCTCTACGGCTGTTGGAACATCAGGCGATTTTGGCATGCGCTTTCGACTGTTCACTGCAATTATTGTGGCTTGCCGACCCTGGGTCGCAGGTACGAGCATGGCGTAGGAACCCATCATGAATTGAAGGCGCCCGGCCGCCAAATCACCTGCAGCTTGGACGATATCCCGATACGGTACTTTTTGTACGATAAGTCCTTCCGTCTTGATGAAGTTGTCTAGAATAAGTTCGCCAATACCAGCAGGCACGGCGCTATTCAACTGACCCGGATACGCCTTGGCGCGCTCCACTAGATCCTTCAGCGAGACTGCGGTAATGGTGCTTGAAGCCGCAAGCGCAATAATCGTGTTTGAGAATTGCGCGATGGGCAGAAGGTCGCGCTCGAAGGAATAGGGAAGCTTCTCATGCTGATAGGGATGAACAGTAAAGGAACCAGGCGAGGCAAACAAAAGCACATGATCGTCATTGGCACTCATGAATGTTGATATGCTGATCAGCCCGTCACCACCCGGTTTGTTCTCGACGACGACTGGGGCCCCCCATTTTGCCTGAAGACGTAAAGCAAGCAACCGCGCACCTATATCCGCCCCCGAACCGGCGCCAAGCGGAACGATGAATTTAACGGTGCGGGTCGGCCATTCAAGCGGCTGCGCGAATGCTGGCTGAAATAGGACTGCGCCGAGAAAACAGGAAAGTAAGGTAGCCGCCATAGACGGCAAAAATCTGAACATAACGAACCTCCCACAGGTCATCCCCCTTCGTGACGCCTCTTTACTCGGGCATACTTCACTGAAGGTGAGTGAAGAATACCTTCGATTTCTGATGAAAACAAGTAGCACAATTTCGCTGACTGACTAGCTGTCGATCACCCCTTCGTCCGGCGTGTCTGATCGCGGTTGCTGATAAAGTTTGTTTCATATCCGGACTGATATTCAAAAGTCCGCTTCACGAAAAACCATCGGTATCCTCAATCTCCAGAAATGCTTTGAGCGAAAGAGTAGGTCAGGGTTGCAGATGAAACAGGTCTCTCCCTTGGCAGTCTGTCCGAAGATCTCGCGCTGCCACCGTCAGGGTCCCTTGGGCCTTTTCTAAGATGAGGCGGTTCGCGGTCCTTGGACCACGGCCCCCTAAAACAGGGGCGGTCCTTCTGAGTTTGGGCTTTAGACAGTGTCATGGCCGGGTGGTGAGCGGCGCAGAAAAGCCCTCAGTTATGCGGCCCTGGAGATCCGGATATCCCGAAGGCGCAAATCAGCCGAGGTCATTGACGTCTTGTCGGATCTGTTAATCCTGCGGGGCGTCCCAAGCCATATCCGCTCCGATAATGGGCCCGAGTTCGTCGCCAAGGCGATTCACGAGTGGATTGGGGCCGTGGGGGCGAAGACCGCCTACATTATGCCCGGTAGCCCGTGGGAGAACGGCTTCATAGAATCCTTCAATGCCCGGCTTCGCGATTT
>CAMDOY010000222.1 GCA_945903655.1 Rhizobium sp. Q54
CATGACCTACGCCAACGGTACGGCTGTGGTGGAGCTTGAAGTTGACGCCGAAACCGGCGGGGTCACCCTCTCCAACATAGTTCTGGCCCATGATTGCGGGCGCATGTTGCATCCGCTGATCGTGGAGGGGCAGATCCTCGGCGGCATAGCCCATGGAATCGGCAACGCGCTTTATGAGTGGATGCGCTATGACGATGCGGGCCAGCCGCTGACGACGACCCTCGCCGATTATCTGCTGGTGAGCGCCACGGAGATGCCGCCGAAGATCCATCTGGTGCATCTGGAGTCGCCGACCCATCTGAATGAACTGGGCATCAAGGGCGTGGGCGAATCCGGCGTGATTCCCATGGCGGCGGCGATCATGTCCGCCATGGACGACGCCTTGAAGAGCTATGGCGTCCACATCACCAAGGCGCCCATGACGCCGCCCGAAATTGTTGCGCTCATTGATGAGGCGATCAAGTCATGACCCAAAGGCTGACCATCCGCAAACCCGACGACTGGCACCTGCATGTGCGCGACAACGAGATGATGCGCGCCGTGCTGCCCTATACCGCGCGCAATTTCGGCCGCGCGATCCTCATGCCCAATCTCCTGCCGCCCGTGCGCACCACGGCGGAGGGCGCCGCCTATCGCCAGCGGGCGCTGGCGGCCCTGCCTGCGGGCTCCACCTTCACGCCGCTGATCACCTGCTATCTCACCGATGACACCGATCCCGATGATGTCGAGCGCGGCTTCAAGGAGGGCGTGTTCACCGCCGTGAAGCTCTACCCCGCCAACGCCACCACCAATTCAGCGGCGGGCGTCACCGATTACAAGCTCATCGAGCGGGTGCTGGCGCGCATGGAGAAGATCGACATGCGGCTGTTGATTCACGGCGAGGAGGTTGACCCCGCCGTCGATGTGTTCGACCGCGAGGCCGTCTTCATCGAGCGCAAGCTCATTCCCATGACGAAGCAGTTTCCGGGCCTGAAGATCGTGCTCGAACATCTCTCGTCGAAAATCGGCGTCGAGTATATCCGCTCCGCCGGTGGGCAGGTGGGGTCTTCGATTACCCCCTATCATCTGCAGCTCAATCGCACGGACTGGCTGGGCTGGGGCAATCGCCCCTATATGTATTGCATGCCCGTCATCAAGACCGAGGCGGATCGGCTGGCCCTGCGCGACGCCGCGACCTCCGGCGCATCCTGCTTCTTCCTCGGCACGGATTCCGCGCCCCATTCGGTCGCCAAAAAGCTCGCGACGACAGGCGCCGCAGGCCTCTTCAATGCGCCCGTCGCCATCGAAACCTATGCCCAGGTTTTCGAGGAGGACGGCAAGCTCCACAATCTCGAAGCCTTCGCTTCCCTGAACGGCCCCCGGCACTATGGCCTGGCGCCAAACGAAGAGACGATCACGCTGGAGAAGTCCCCGTGGATCGCGCCTGAGCAGGTGGATGTGGAAGGGCCCGAGGAGCGCGCGCTGGTCTATCGCGGCGGCGAGTCCATTCCATGGCGCGTGGTTCACGAAGGGCAGGGGGGCTAAATGGCCGCCATGCGCGCACCCAACGAATTATCCGCCATCGAGGCCGCGCAGCGCATCGCCTCGGGCGAGCTGACCTGCGAGGCGCTGGTGCGCGCCTGTCTCGACAGGGTCGAGGCGCGCGAGGCCGAGGTGGGGGCTTTTTCGTTCCTTGATCCGCAACTCGCCATCGAGACAGCGCGGCGCATGGATCAGGCCACCGGCCCGCGCGGCCCGCTGCATGGCCTGCCCGTCGGCGTGAAGGACGTGCTCGACACCGATGATATGCCCACGGGCATGGGCTCGCCCATTTATGCCGGGCATCGCACGCGCAATGATGCGGCGATTGTAGCGAAAACGCGCGCCGCTGGCGCCCTCGTGCTGGGCAAGACGGTGACTTGCGAATTCGCAGGCGCCGCGCCTGGCCGCACCTGTAACCCCCATGATCTCTCGCGCACGCCCGGCGGCTCCTCCAGTGGGTCTGCGGCGGCGGTGGCGGACTTCATGGCGCCGCTCGCCTTCGGCACACAAACCGGCGGCTCCATGCTGCGTCCCGCCTCCTTCTGCGGCATCGTCGGCTACAAGCCGACCTATGGAACCTTCAGTCGGCAGGGCCTGAAATTCGCCGCCGAAAATCTCGACACCATCGGCCTTTTTGGCCGCACGGTGGAGGATGTGTTCTACTTCGCCGACGCGTTGCTGCATCGCCCCTATGCGCCGCCAGCGCCCCTGACGCGACCGCGTCTCGGCCTCTGCCGCACCTTTCTATGGGAGGCGAAGGCGCAGCCTGAAATGCGCAGCGCGCTTGAGGCTGCGGCGCGGCAGGCTGAACAGGCGGGCGCCATCGTCACCGAGTTCGATCTGCCCGCAGGCTTTGCGGATCTCGTCCCAGCGCGCGACATCATCAACGACTTCGAACGCACGCGGTCCATGACTTGGGAATGGGCCCATCATCGCGAAGCCATATCTCCCCAGCTCATAGGCGCCATCGAGTCCGGCCTCAAGATCCCCTTCGAGACCTACGCCGCCGCGTTGCGCCGCGCGGAAACCCTGCGCCGTGAGCTTGATGTGCTGCTCGGCGATGTGGATGGGCTCATCGCGCCCTGTGCGAATGGCGAGGCGCCGGTAGGCCTGCACTATACCGGCGACCCCGCCTTGCAGGGCCTCTGGACCATCCTGCATGTTCCAACCCTGGCGCTACCCGCAGCGCGCGGTCCTTCCGATATGCCCATCGCCATTCAGATCGTGGCGCCGCGCGATTCCGACCATACCCTTTTCGCCCTGGCCGCCTGGCTGCGCGATGCAGCGGGCGTCCAACTTCCACAGCCCCGCAAGGGATCCTGAAACACCGGCCCGCAAGAGGCCAAAACTTGAACTGGAGTGAGATGCATGTCCGAGAAATGGGATGTTATTGTCATCGGTGGCGGCAACGCAGCCTTCTGCGCCGCCCTCGCCGCGCAAGAGCGCGACCTGAAGGTCTTGATGCTCGAGCGCGCGCCTGAAGAAGAGTCCGGCGGCAACTCGCGCTTTACCGCCGGCGCCTTCCGCATCGTTTACAACGGCGTTGACGACCTGCGCGCCCTGATGCCGGATGTGACGGATGAAGAGGCCGCGATCTCGGATTTCGGCACCTATACCAGCGACCAGTTCTTCGACGACATGTTCCGCGTCACGCGCTTTCGCACCCATGGCGACCTGTGCGAGCGTCTCGTCACCAAGTCCTATGAGGGCGTGATGTGGCTGCGCAGCAAGGGCATGCGCTTCCAGCCGATCTGGGGCCGTCAGGCCTACAAGATCAACGGTCGCTTCAAGTTCTGGGGCGGTCTGACCGTCGAGTCCTGGGGCGGTGGTCCCGGCCTCGTCGAGCAGCACACCACGATGGCCAAGAAGCGCGGCATCGAGATCCGTTATGGCGCCCGCGCCCTCTCGCTGATCTATGACGGCCATGCGGTGCTGGGCGTGAAGGTCAAGCAGAACAACGAAATCTATGATGTGCATGGCACGTCGGTGGTCATCGCCAGCGGCGGCTTCGAGTCGAACCCTGAGTGGCGCACCCGCTATCTCGGCCCGGGCTGGGAACTCGCCAAGGTGCGCGGCACCCGCTTCAACACGGGCGACGGCCTCAAGATGGCCATCGACATCGGCGCCTCCACCTGCGGCAACTGGTCTGGCGGCCATGCGGTGGGCTGGGACTACAATGCGCCGGAATATGGCGACCTGAGCGTGGGCGACAATTTCCAGAAGCATTCCTATCCCTGGGGCATCATGGTCAACGCCACCGGCAAGCGTTTTGTCGATGAGGGCGCGGACTTCCGCAACTACACCTATGCGCGCTATGGCCGCGTGATTCTCAACCAACCCGACCAGTTCGCCTGGCAGGTCTTCGACAAGAAGATCATCCCCATGCTGCGCGATGAATATCGCATCAAGCGCGTCACCAAGGTCTCGGCGAATACGCTCGAGGAACTGGCGCACAAGCTGGAAGGCGTGGATCCAGAGGGCTTCCTGAAGGAGATCGCGGAATACAACGCCGCCGTGAAGACCGATGTGCCCTTCGATCCCAACGTCAAGGATGGTCGTTGCACGGAAGGCCTGCCGGTCAACAAGTCCAACTGGGCGAACACGATCTCCGAGGCGCCGTTTGAGGCCTATCAGGTCACCTGCGGCCTCACCTTCACCTTCGGCGGTCTGCGCACGGTCGCCGACACCATGGAAGTGCTGGACGTCGACCACAATGTCATCCCGGGCCTCTATGCGGCGGGCGAACTTGTGGGCGGCATCTTCTACTTCAACTATCCCGGCGGCTCGGGCCTGACGTCAGGCACCGTGTTCGGCCGGACTGCGGGCGACGCGGCGGGCGATTACGCGCGCTCGAAACGCTGAACGCCTCGGGAGAGTTGTGAATGCCTAACACGATGCTGACATCTCTGGATGCTGTCCAGATGCGGGCCTTTTATGCGGCCGGCTATTGGCAGTCAGATACGATTTTCAGCAGCGCAAAGGCGCAGGCCGCCGCGCGACCCGACAAGATCGCCATTCGCGATCGGTTTCGCGAGGTGACCTATTCGCAACTCATCGAGGCCGCAGACCGCCTCGCCGCCGATCTGGCGGCGAGCGGGTTGCGGGCGGGCTCGCGTGTCGCGGTCTGGTTGCCAAGCCGCATCGAGACGGCGGTGGCGCTGCTGGCCTGCTCGCGCAGCGGCTTCGTCTGCTGCCCCTCGCTGCATCGCGATCATACGGTCGGAGAAATTCGCGACCTCATGGTGCGCATGCGCGCCAGCGCATTGATATGCGAAACAGGCTATGGCGCGGATGCGGATCGCCGCGACATCATCGCAGAATCAGCGTCGGTCGAAAGTTTGAAGAAAATCTACCGGCTCGATCCCCTGCGCGCCGAGACAACGGCGCTCTTCGCCGATCTGCCCGCAGTTGCGCATCGTCCCCCTGACGAAAACCCCGATACGGTCGTCTATCTCGCCTTCACCTCCGGCACCACCGGCCAGCCCAAGGGCGTGATGCACACCGACAACACGCTGCTCGCCAATGCGCGCGCGCTGTCGCACGACTGGAGCCTGGGCGCTGACTCGGTCATCTATTCGATGAGCCCGCTCAGTCACAATCTGGGCTTCGGCGCGGCCATCATGACCTTTGCGCGCGGTGGCGAATTTGTCATTCATGATGTGCCCAGAGGCGGAAGCCTGGTGGACCGCATCATCGAGACCGGAGGCACCTTCATGATTGGCGTGCCCACCCACGCCATTGATCTCCTCGCAGAGGTGCAAAAGCGCGGCCTGACGAAACTGGGCCGCGTGATGGGCTTCCGCATTTCAGGCGCTTCCGTGCCGCCCAGCATCGCGGCGGGCCTTCTGGCCCATGGCGTGGTGCCCCAGAGCGGTTTTGGCATGACGGAAGCGGGCTCCCATCACTACACCCTGCCCGATGATGACGCGGAAACCATCTGCAACACCTCGGGCCGCGCCTGCGATGGTTACGAGATCAAGATCTTTGATCAGGAGAATGTCGACGTCGAATTAGGCCTAGGACAAAATGGCCAGATCGGCGGGCGTGGCGCGAGCCTCATGCTCGGTTATTTCGATGATCAGGAGGTCACCGAATCCTCCTTTAATTCCACCGGCTGGTTCATGACCGGCGACATCGGCTGGATGGATGAAAAGGGCTATCTGCGCGTCACCGGCCGCAAGAAGGACATCATCCTGCGCGGTGGCCACAATATCTATCCCGCGAAGATCGAAGCGCTGGTGATGCAGCACGAAGGCATTGAGCGCGCCGCCGCGATCCCCGTGCCCGATGATCGCCTTGGCGAGAAAGTTTGCCTCTCGGTCGTCATCCGGCAGGGGCTTGAGTTGTCGTGGGACGAAATTCTCGCCCATCTCGATCAGGTTGGCCTGTCGAAATATGACATGCCCGAATATGTGCTCAAGCTCGACCAGATGCCGCTGACGCCCAGCGGGAAGATTCTGAAACGCGAGCTGGTGTCGGCCGTGGCTGATGGAAAACTGAAGCCCGAGCCCGTGCGCTTCAAATCCGGTCAGTCTGCATAAGAACGCGTGAACCTCTGCGGAGACGAGAATGCAAGCGGTTGTGGTGAGCGCCTTCGGACCCTATCAGGACGCGCAAGTCGCGGAGATCCCCTGTCCGCAGATCGCGCCCCATGAAGTGCTGATCGAGGTGCGCGCGGCGCCGGTGAACTTTGTCGATCTCATCGTCATCACGGGCAAGTATCAGTTCCTGCCCAAGCTGCCCTTCACGCCGGGCAAGGGTCCATCGGGCATTGTGCGCAAGGTTGGCGCCGAGGTCTCCGACTTGAAGCCGGGCGACCGTGTGCTCGCCATGGCCGAGGTTGGCGGCTATGCGCAATTCGTCAATGTC